>CALMQN010000036.1 GCA_937872185.1 uncultured bacterium | reverse complement strand
TTTGACATGCAGTTGTTGGATGATGAAGCTTTCTGAGTCAAGGCTGTAGTCTTCGATTTTTCCTAAGCGATGTTTTTTCTGATCGATAACAGACATACCGATGAGCGAAAAGTGCAGGTCGCGCAGCTGCTTGATTTTAATGACATCATCTTCGCCGACGAATTCATCGCTACTGTCGATGATCATACCAACAGATCCCATTTCACGTACGTCAGCAATGCGCAGGATTGAGGGATGCTCTGCAAGCAGGGGCCCCTCGACTTCATAGGCAACGATCTTTAGGTTGGCAGGATCAATTAAGGCGTCTGCTGTTTGCGCAAGCTTGGCGCCAGTTTGGAGGCCCATGACAGGTGTGCCAATTATTCGTGATCCAAGAAGTAACATAGTATTAGTATAAGCGTTTTAGGTATTTCGCACCACTATTCGGCGAAAGGATTATTGCGTCCTGCGGGCGGTATGTAGAGCGTAAAGTTATCACTACTGGTATGTAGTTGTTGAACGCGGTCAATCGTTGTTTGATCGAATGAGGTATTGCTTGTGTTGGCATTGAGCCCACTGACGTCCGACGAGGTAATAAGTATGTTATTAAGCAGCAGGACGGCTGTGGTAAGCCCACTGACGAGCACGACAATAAAGATGGTTAAGTTATAGCGTTTGAAGCCGCTGACGATTGGTTGAAAGAGTGATGAAGCGTCTTTGTTTTTCATAATTACCTTGTATATACCTCTACGGTCATTTGAGCTGTTGATACCGAATTGCTATCACCATCAATGCGCGTCAGTGTGAGGTTGCCAATCTGCATTTTTGGTACGCTGCCTTCAACCGCTGCCATGAACGCAAGCAGGCTCGTGTAGGATACGGGGTTGCCAACAGTAATAGTGACCGACGTTGAAGGCGTACCCGTTGCTCCTACTGATGATGCGGCGCTAAAGCCGTAGTTGGATATGCTAATGCCGGTTTTGTCAGCATAGGTGCCAAGGTCTTGAATGACTTGGTTTTGATAATCTTGATTGGTCGCAAAGAGCGTATTTGCCTTGGCGACGATGTCTTGTCGGGCGACGAGCTCTTCTTGAAGTTTCTTGAGCGACTGGACGTCATTGCCGCTTGCAGTTGAATTGGCAACCGTTTGTCGGACGGTCGCTGCATAGTCACCAAGAATTTGTTGGCCAAAGTAAAAGCCCACACCGGCAAGGCCGATCAGCATGATAATCAGCACGATCAGGAGTGCCCGTAGTTTTGTCGCCGTCATACCCTTTTGTTTCATCGGGAAGCACTCTTATTAATGGTTAACCCAATCGAGGCGCTGACGGGGTAGCCGCTCGCGCCAGTCGACGTTGAAAGCGATTGG
>CALMQN010000035.1 GCA_937872185.1 uncultured bacterium | reverse complement strand
GCGCTGTGCGCGAAACACCTCGCCCTTGCGGGTTTGTGTATTTGCAATGACCGTGTTGTTCGAACGCGGACGTTGCTGGTTGCTATTGTTGCGGCCATTATTGTTATTAAATGGACGCTTGTTTTGGTTATCACCCTGAGTGTTATCTTGGGGTGTTGAGATTCGTTGTGAACCCATAAATTGTTATTTCTCCTTTTTGATATATGAAATAAATGTTTAATTTACAAAAAATAAATACGAGGTGGAGGGCTGATCAATGGATCGTTCCCCTCTTTATTAGTAGGTCCATTATAGCAAATACGGGCTGTTTTGGCAAGCTACAACCCGGCGATAATGTCTGGAACCGTCATGAAGTCGTCGATAAGCGTCTGGCGCAAACTACCGTTATATAACGCTGCTGCAGGGTGATACAGGGGGATTATTGTGCCCGTAAAGCCGTCAAGATTAACCAAGTGCGGTTGCCCGTGCACATCGCCGATTTTGGCATCAGGCAGAAAGTACTCCATACTGTGGCGACCCAGCGTAATAATGACTTTGGGATTAATAATACCCAGTTCTTTCAGCAGATACGGCCAAAATGCCTTCTTTTCCGTCGGGCTGGGATCGCGGTTGTTTGGCGGACGGTATTTAACGATGTTCGTAATATACACGTCGCTACGCACCATTCCAGCTGCCTCTAACATCTGACCCAAAAACGTGCCGGCAGCACCAATGAACGGTATCCCCCGCTCGTCTTCTTTTTTACCCGGTGCCTCGCCGATAAATACAATGTCGGCGTTAATGTTGCCGTCGCCCATGACCAATTGAGTCGCCTGAAGGGCCAGGTCGGCGCAGATGTTATCTTGCAAGATGTCTGCGCGTACCTGATCCAGCTGGGACTGCTTATCCATAGATCTTACTCGATGTTTTTAAGACTAAGGCTCAGGCGACCGCGGTCGTCGATGCCGATCAGTTTCGCTTTGACGATTTGGCCTTCTTTAAGGACATCCTCGACACGCTCGACACGGTCATTCGACAGTTCGCTAATATGCGCCATACCGTCAACACCTGGCATGATGTTGATAAAGGCGCCAAAATCTTTAATGGTGACGACTTTACCTTCGTAAATGGTGCCGATTTCTGGCTCTTCAGTCAGACCCTTAATCCAGTTAAGCGCTTGCTCGATCGATGCGGTGTCGACAGCGGCAACCGTAATCATACCGTCGTCACTGATGTCGATTTGTGCACCGGTTTCTTTGGTGATGCGGTTGATGGTTTCACCACCCTTACCAATCACAGCACCAATTTTGTCTGGGTTAATCATGATCTTTTCGATACGTGGTGCGTATGGCGACAACGTGGCGCGTGGTGCGGCCAATGTTTCCAACATGTGCTTCAGAATGTGCGCACGGCCAGGTTTAGCAGCCTCTAATGCCTTTTTCAGCGTTTCGACAGGCAGTCCGTGGACTTTCATGTCCATCTGGATGGCCGTAATGCCCTTTTCGGTACCGGTGACTTTAAAGTCCATGTCACCAGCAAAATCTTCGGCGTCGGCAATGTCAGACAGGACGTATGGTGTGTCACCGTCCAGCATCAATCCCATGGCAATACCAGATACAGGTGCCTTTAGTGGCACACCAGCGTCCATAAGTGCCAAGATCGAGCTACAGGTTGCAGCCATTGATGTTGAACCGTTTTGTGACATGATTTCGGTCACACTACGAATCGCGTACGGGAAATCTTCGATTGCTGGCAGGACTGGTTCGACAGCACGTTCGGCCAAGTATCCGTGACCGATTTCGCGGCGGCCTGGGCCTGAAAGGCGTCGGACTTCACCAACAGTGTATCCAGGTGCGTTGTAGTGGTGCATGTAACGACGTTCATAGTCGTTTTGCTCCATAGTATCAACCATCTGCGAGAAGCTAAGTGGCGCCAATGTAATGATATTGAGGCCCTGGGTAATACCGCGAGTAAAGATGGCTGACCCGTGTGTACGTGGCAGCACGCCGACTTCGCTTGAAAGCTGACGGATTTCGTCCAATTTACGGCCGTCTGGACGCAGTTGATGTTCGACGATACCCTTACGTACGTCTTTGTGCAAAGCCATCGTAAAGGCTTCTTCGTATTCACCGCGCAGTGATTTGTATTCGTCGTCACCAACAGATTCTTGCATAGCAGCGTGGAACTGATCGCGCAGTGTCGATACCAATTCGTTACGTTCTGGGTATGGTTTACGAAGATCTTCGCCAATTTTGTCTTCCATCCAGGCATCGACTGCTTTTTGGATTGTCTCGTTTGGCAAAATCAATTCGTATGATAATTCGGTGACACCAACTTTTTTTGCCAGTTCAATTTGGGCAGCAATTGCTGGCTGATAGGCATCGTATGCCCAAGCAAGTGCATCGGCCACTACTTCTTCAGATACTTCGTTGGCACCTGCTTCGACCATGGTAATACCACCGGCAGTACCGGCGACGACAAGGTCAAGGTCGCTTGCGTCACGTTCTTCGGGTGATGCAAAGGCTTTAAATTCGCCGTTAACCTGTGCAATACGCAGACCAGCAACAGGACCGTCAAATGGTGCACCGGTTAGCATCAGCGATGCAGAGGCAGCAATCATGGCGACCATGTCAGGACGAAAATCTGGGTCCATCGACAGGACCGTCGCAACTGTCTGGACTTCTTGGCGATAGCCTTTTGGAAACAGTGGACGAATTGGGCGGTCGATCAAACGACCAATTAAAATAGCCTCATCACTGGGGCGACCTTCACGTTTGACGAAGCGGCTGCCACTAATTTTGCCACTGGCATAAAACTTTTCTTCGTAATCAATCGACAGTGGAAAATAATCCATGCCACTGATTGATTGTTTGCTAACCATTGCTGTTCCCAGAACGACGGTGCCGCCATACGTGACCAGGACGCTCGCTGTTGAACGAAAACCAACGCGGTTTACTTCAAGCGTCAGTGGCTTGCCGGCCAGCTGCGTCTCTACTTTAATAATTTCTTTACCATATGGGTTAATTGTTGCCATGTTGGCCTCCTCTTTATGCCCCAGGTTCGATAAGTAACGGGTGCAGAGTTTCTTGCTATTCAAGAATTCCTGTATCCACTACTTACATCCAAAAACCGGGGCGATTATTGTATCTCTATTATAACTCACCCTGATAACAAAAACTCCGCAATCGCGGAGTTAGTTGCTTATTTTCGGAGCCCCAGGGCTGCGACCGTTGCCTTGTAGGCGTCGAAGTCTTTTGCTTCAAGGTATTTCAGCAGGCGCTTGCGGCGACCAACCATCTGAATCAAACCGCGGCGCGCCATGTTGTCGTGCTTGTTAGTTTGCAGATGAGCAGTGATCTCTTTGATGCGAGTCGTAAGAACTGATGCCTGCGCCTGTGGCGAGCCAACGTCAGTCTTGTGTGTTTGCGTCAAAGCGAATGCTTTTGCTTTGTTATCTGGTGTAATCATCAGATATGCATTGTAGCAAAGTTTTGCACAGGTTTCAACCCTTTTGGGTATGCGAGCGGCATTTAATCGTTGATGCCCAAGCTACTAAGCGTCACGGCCCCGTCAATTGACCACTTGGCGATGGACGTACGCCTTAGCTGTGTGCAGTATGCGCCCGTTCCAAGGGCCGCGCCGATGTCTTGGGCCAATGTCCGGATATACGTGCCGCTTGATACATGCGTACGGATACAGATGTCAGGATAGCTGTATTCAATCAGATCCAGGCTGTGAACCGTGATTTGGCGCTCGGGCATATCAACTGGCTTGCCGGCACGCGCCAGCTTGTACGCTCGCTCGCCATCAATTTTAATAGCGCTATAAATGGGCGGACGCTGCGTAATTATGCCCATAAAATGAGCAAGAGTCACCTGCACTTCGTCAATTGTTGGCACGCGATCGGAAACATCAGTCATGTCGCCTTCGGGGTCGCCGGTTGTGCTGGTTTGTCCCAAATGGATAGTTGCTTCGTATACTTTGTCCAATTTGCTATACATGCCGGCGTTTTTGCACTCTTTGCCCGTCACAATGATCATCAGACCTGTCGCAAATGGATCAAGCGTGCCCGTGTGCCCTACCTTGGCTTTTTTACCAATCTGCGCGCTTAACACGCGTCGAACACGCGCAACAACACCAAAGCTGGTCATACCAGCCGGCTTATCAATTAAAACGATGCCGTTTTCAATCATATCCCTGCGATTATACTATCTGTACGCAGGATGTACTAACGACCTATTGCCCGGGAATCTTGAACTGGCCAGGGTTATCAACTGGAGCGGTTGTCGGAGCAGCTGGTTCGGGTGCAAAGATATCGCCCAAGCGTTCGGGTGCAGTCGGTGCTACAGGTGCGGCTGGATCCATCGCTGAAAAATCAGGGAGTGGTGGTGGCTGTGGCAAGACGATACCAGGTGCTGGCATAAATGGCTGCGGCGCTGGAGCGGCGTCAAAGGTGGCGTGAACTGCCGCCAAAGCGTCATCACGTGATGCTTCATCGCGGTTTTGTGCCATGTCGGACAGTGGTTCGATAACTGGTGGCGTCACTGGTTCTGCCAATGGTGCTGGTTCGGGTGTCGTCACGACTGGTTGAGGTTCGATCGCAGGATCGGGTGCATATGCGCTGGTCGGCGTCGCCTGTGCGGCGGCTGGGTCAGCGGCAAAGATATCAACCGGTGCTGTTTCGGCAGCAGCTTGTGCTGCACCGTTAATCGGTGCGCCATAACTTGGTGCGTCGCTAAGATATGCGTGCGCCGAGGGTTCTTCATCTGTCGCTACAGGTTCTGCTGGTTGGGAAAGTGGCTCAATAACCCGCGGCCCACTTGCTGCCGGCGCAGGTGCGGGCGCCATCGGATCTGGTTCGGGTGCATAAGCATTCGACAGCGTAATTGGCGGCAGTGGCGCTGCTGTTGGCTCTGGCACGACAGGGTTCACGACGGGTTCGTCGGCCTTAACACTATTAGTGATCTGTTCTAACGTTTCGCCGCTGTGCTCGATCGACAATCCACCCTGCATTGATGCAGGCGCTTGATCACTCAGTTGATCAAGGGTCGTCGCAGGTGCTCCCCCAACACTTAAGAGACCGCTTGTTTGTCCAATTTGATGAGCGTCCTGTAGTTTCGACGCAATCAACTGTTGGTCAGCGCCGGCCGCCATCAACTGCGCGGCTACGGTCATAACCTTAGCTGATGTCTTAGGGTTACTAAAACGATCTGTTTCTGCCACGATACCAGTCAAAATTGCAGTTGCCGTTTGTTGATCCAAAAGTGGTTCTTCGTCCTGTGGCGTAGCAAGCGATTCTACCAGCCCCATCAGCATCTCACTAAGGCTACTGGCGGTATCGTCATGCCAATCCAGGCTACCAAGCGAGCTGGTTTGCGTACCTGCGGTCAAAGTTGCGACCGTTGCGTCATGCAAAATACGTCCATGTGCCTCTAATGCGCTATCAAGGTGGCCTTGATTATCGACACCAAGTGCCAATACCAGTTCGACGTTGTAGTCACCCTGGCTAAACTCCAGGTCTTTATCGCTAATGGTTGTACGGTACGGCGTAATAAAGATTTTGACGACGTCGCCTTCTACCTTGTAACGTAGGTGATCTGCCTTTGATTTGTCCAAAGCAATAATAAAATCGCGAAGGCTGTCAGTGGTTGATTCAAAGGTTGCCTCTGGCTCCAAAAATGAAATTGCTGGCGGGATAGCACCGCTAAACACCGCTGTTGCGTGTTTATCCAACCGATTCAACATCACGGTCAGCGCGAGTGCTGCCGACAAGGCATCAACAGAGGGGTCGGTGCTTACTGTCACCAAAATATTCGTCGAACTTTTGATTTTGTCGACAATCTGTTGGCGGATTTTGATGTCATTCATGGTGTTTTTATGCTTTTTCTTTTGGTGAGGGTTTGTCCACACTATACCATAAGTATTTTAATCGAGTCAACATTGGTCCGACTCTTTACAAAATGTCGGTTTTCCTCTATAATCCACCGTTGATTGTATACATTATTTTAAGTAGCTAAAGGAACATTCATGCCAATCATCAAATCAGCCATTAAACGTGCAAAACAAACCATCAAACGTCGCGAACGCAACGTTGGTA
>CALMQN010000034.1 GCA_937872185.1 uncultured bacterium | reverse complement strand
ATCCGTTTAGCTTGTACAGCATGAAGCAGGCGATAGACGAAGGCTTTATAATCGATGTTTTGAAAAACTACACGACTCATAAAATGTACTTCGAGCTAGCCAAGAAGGCTGGTGACAACGACCCAGAGTTTGAAAAAAGCAAAGCTTACCGCATGGCGGTTGGCTACGCCGACCTACATGAATCGGGTATTGAGAAAAAAGTCGAGCTGATGGCAGAACATTTCCGCTTGCAGATCGAGAAACTAATCGACGGCAATGCCAAAGCAATGATCGTTACCAAATCTCGACTTCACGCGGTCCGCTACTACTTAGCACTGCGAGACTACTTAGCCGAGAAAGGCTACCCTACCAAGGCCATAGTAGCATTTAGTGGCGAGATCAACGGACAGACTGAAGGAAGCTTGAATGGCTTTCCAGAAACACAGACTGCAGATACTTTTGAAGAGCAAGATGAATATAAATTCTTGGTAGTAGCCAACAAGTACCAGACAGGATTTGATCAGCCCAAGCTAACTGCAATGTATGTTGACAAAAAACTCGGTGGTGTTGGTGCTGTTCAGACGCTGAGCCGACTAAACCGCACCATGCAGCGCAAAGACAACGTGTTTGTACTGGATTTTGTAAATGATGCCGATAGTATCCAGGAAGCATTCCAGCCGTACTACACAAGTACTATACTATCGCAGTCGACCGATCCGAATATCTTGTATGACTTAAAACGTGATTTGTTGAATGCAGGCGTTGTTTTAATGGAATCGGTGCAACAGCACTATTCGCTGCTTGTTCATAAAAATGAGTCCAACCAGGCCGTAGTTGCTGGCTTACTGGATGAAGCGGTCGAGACATTTAATAAGCTTGAAGGAGATGACCAAGAAGACTTTCGGGATAAAATCGATGATTTTGTGCGTAAATACAGCTTTATTGCGCAATTATTTACTTTTGGTGATGCTAGCCTAGAGCAGTTCTACGAGTACGCTCGTAACTTGCGAAAAAAACTACCAAAGCGTGAAGAGGAAATGCCTGAAGGCCTACTCGAAGAAATAGATCTCAGCAGCATAGCAATTACAAAGGGTACCAAACATACTATAGGACTTACAGCTGGCGAAAGTGAGCTCGACCCAATGCAAAGCAACAGCCGGGGCGGCAAACCGATGGATGAAATGGAAAGACTGTCCTTGATCATCAAAAGTATTAACGAACAGTACGGCTTACCACCAGATATGGAAATTGATGGCATTGAACTAGTGACTCGTGTCAAAGATCGTCAAGATGTTCAAAAAGCGATTGCAAACAACCCACGCGGTGCAGCCAAGACGCGATTCCAAGAAGTGTTTGAAGAAGAGTTGATGAAAATGTTTAACGAAAGAGCAAATTTTTACACAACACTTGATAACGATCCGTCACTCAAGGAAAATATTTCCGAAAAAGTGTTCGAAGAGCTGTACGCAAATAAATCATAGGTTTAAGTGATAATCAACAGCTAACATAGTTAGGTTAGTTGAGCTTACGAAAGGAATTTTCTTGGAGGCGTATGATTAAACTATGAATATCTATCTCGACATAGACGGCGTCCTCCTTGCTAACGAAAAGAATCTTGCCCTGGGAGCGACTGATTTTATTAAATATGCCGCCGATCACTTTGAGGTGTATTGGTTGACGACCCATTGTATGGATGGAGAAGTCGAACATGCTATTAAGTATGTGCAGCGAGCAACAACCGAAGACTTGCGACCGTGGCTAAGAACATTCAAACCAGTTAAATGGAATATCAAGAAAACCGAGGCAATTGATTTTTCAAAGCCGTTTTTATGGTTTGACGATGATTGCTACAGTGGGGAACGTATGGATCTGCGAAGCCACGGTGTATTTAATTCATGGATTGAAGTTAATCTAAGTAAATATCCTGATCAAATGGTGCATGAGCTAAAGCTTACGCAGTCTATCGTCGAATCACAGGATCAATAGGACTATACTTAATACTATGAACATCTTCCGTCGCCATAAAAACAAGACTAACGCAGACACCTGGACTATTCCAATAGGTATCTTTGAGCAATCATCGGTGGCCGGTCAAGATTCCCGCTTTGTATCACTTAGGACGGCACTAGAGTCGGAAACATACATGCATGCTAAGACGCCCCTTTCTTTCCCGATAGGAAGGAATGAATTTGGTGATTTTGTTATCGCTGACTTCCACGAACTGTCACATATCATCGCTGGCGGCCAGACAGGATCGGGTAAGTCGAGTTTTACCGAAGGGGCCTTGCTGGCAAGCCTTATCTACCGCAATTCACCCGAAGACCTCAAACTCATCCTCATTGACCCAAAAATGGTACAGTTTTCGCAGTATAATGACCTTCCGCATTTACTACGGCCAGTCATCACGACACCAGAACAGTCGCACAAGGCTATGAATTGGTTGCTAGGCGAGATGGAAGACCGATTCGAGATACTTGCTCGCGCGAAGAAGCGAGATATTGTTGCATACAATAGTAAAGCCAAGGTCCGTATGCCTTATATCTCGCTAGTTATAGACGAAGTATCAGATTTGATGATGGTTGACGGGGAATATTACGAAGAGTCGTTTATTAAACTGCTGCAAAAGTCGAAAGCTGTGGGCATACATATGTATATTGGTACGAGCAGACCGAGCGAAGATATTTATCCAGAACTACTGAGGGCAAATTTTACAACTGCACTAGCATTTAAAACCGCATCATCTGTTGATAGCCAGGTGATGTTAAACGCAGACGGAGCAGAGAAGCTTATTGGAAAAGGCGATGCAATAATCACCAGTCCATTTACCGACTTTAAGCCGCTTCATATACAGGTTCCATATTCATCAGAAGAAGAGCAAGTGAAATTAGTAAACTACATCAATAGATAGGTTTCTCATACCACTGCGCTATTTACTAACCGGCCTAGACTTATCCACATAATTTTGGTATAATCAAAGGGTTATCAACTCGGCTTATACCAGATATAAGCATCCAAAAGGATTCCAGAGGAGGAAATCTAAAATGAAAGATTACGAACTAACCGTTCTGATCCATCCCGACCTAGAGGTCGACATCGAAGCGCCACTGAACAAGGTACGCGATATTATTAAAACTGCCGGTGGTACAATCACCAGCGAAGATAACTGGGGCAAGAAAAAACTTGCGTACACTATCAAGAAACAAGATTTCGGCGTGTACGTATACATGGAAGTCAAACTTCCTGCAGACGCATTGTTAAAGATCAGCAACACATTCAACATTACCGAAGAAGTCCTGCGTTACCTGTTGGTAACGGTTGACGAAAAAGGCCGCAAAGCGTTGGAAGAGCAAGCAATTGCTGCTAAAAACCGCACATCTACTGACGACGATGACCGCGAAGACCGCGACGATCGCCGCCGCTCACGTGATAACAAAGAAGAGGAGTAGGGGATATGGCAAAAAGTATCAACCAAGTGATCCTGATGGGGCGTTTAACACGTGACCCAGAACAGCGCACAACCAGCACGGGCAAAACAATCGCTAGCTTTAGCATTGCAGTTGACCGTGGTGGCGAATCTGACGCAGCAGACTTTTTTGAAGTAACTGCATGGGAAAAACTGGGCGAACTGGTGATCCAGTACCTGGCCAAAGGCCGCCGTGTATTGGTACAAGGTCGTCTGCGCCAAGACAGCTGGGACGACAAAGAAACCGGTAAAAAACGCAGCCGCGTTGAAGTAACCGCAACTGACGTTACCTTTTTGGACGGACCGTCTGACGGCGCTGGCGCATCTGGTGCACCATCTGCACCACGCAGCACCGCTGCGAAGAAAAGTGACGATGTTGTTATTGAAGACATCGACGACAAACCTATCGATCTTTCAGAAATTCCATTTTAACTAATTAATTAAACAAGAAAGGAGACCCGAGGGAAAAGAGCAGCCGGCGTCGGCGGATTTACTCCGCGACACCGCGCGATGAGAAAGACCGTAGGTTTTTCTCATAAGCCCTTGGGCGACAACACCATGGCAATTAAACGATTTAAAAAAGACACTCCTGCATTTTTTGACTACAAAGACGTCAAAGTACTGCAGCGATTCATCAACATTTACGGACAGATCGAACCAATCGGCAAGACTGGTCTGAGTGCAAAACAGCAACGACAATTAGCAGTCGCTATCAAGCGTGCACGTCACCTGGCGCTGCTTCCATTCGTAACACAGGGATAATCCAGTGGCATATTCGCCAACTGATCTGAAAAAAGGCGTTGTCGTTCAAATTGACGGCAAGCCTTTTCGCGTGACTGATTATAACCAAAAAGTTATGGGCCGTGGCGGCAGCATTGTGAACGTCAAATTGAAAAATTTGATTGACGGCAGTGTGATCCCAAAGACCTTTAAGGGCCAAGAAAAAATTGAATCTGCCGACGTGACCACACGTACCGTACAATATTTGTACACCGACGGATCAAATTATCACTTTATGGACCCAGATACGTTTGAACAGTTTGAACTGCCAGCTGATTTGGTAGAAGATTCTGCTGGCTATCTGAAGGAAGGCGAAGGCCTGGGCCTGCAGTCATTTGATGGCATTATTACCAACGTCGAACTGCCAAAGAACGTGTATTTGCAGGTGACCTATGCCGAAAGCATTACCAAGGGCGACACAACCAGCAGCGTATTAAAAGACGCCACGCTGGAAACTGGGCTGGTGGTCAAAGTCCCATCGTTCATCAAAACGGGTGACGTTATTTCGGTCGACACAACAACCGGCGAATATCGCGAACGAAAGAAAGCCTAACAATCGTGGCTGCCACCGAAACATTAATGGTGGTATCGGCGCTTGAAACACCGCGTGTTGGTGATGTGTTTGAATCATTGCCTTCACACGTGACATTTTTACCTTGGTTTGATCATCCCATTTCCAAGTGGGATGATTTTGATGGGTACATGCACGACGTGATCGAGCAGTCGTCACAACCAACAGTTGTTATTGGCGACCAAGGATTTGACGATGAGCCCGATGCACCTGTGCATCGACTAAACAGGATATCGCGGACATTCAACGCGATTAACGGGTTCCACATCCATGCAGGTGTTTGGAACGCGGCGCAGTTGCATGGAACGGGCCTTGACCCAACGTATTCTGCCGTTAACTGGACGCCGCATATCAGTGAAAAACCAGGGCTGCAACTGGCCGAAGGTCAAGAGCTGACGCTGACTAACCTGACGGTGCTTCGCCGTGACGAATTGAAGCGCAAATTAGTCCGTGCTATTTATACCTGGGATAGGGCGGCATGACCAAACAACGATTAGACATTGAACTGACCGCGCGCCGCATGACGACGACGCGTTCGCAGGCCGAAAGTTGGATCAAAATGGGCAAGGTGACGGTTGATGGCAAAGTGATTAACAAACCAGGTACGTTTGTGCGTTCAAGCAGCACCATTGTCATGACCGACGAAACACAGTATGTCAGCCGTGCTGGGTTAAAGCTGGCATCGGTTGCCGAGATTTTAACATTAGATTTTCGCGACAAGATTGTGCTGGATGTGGGCAGCAGTACCGGCGGGTTTACCGATTACGCGTTGAAACACGGTGCCAAAAAGGTGTATGCCGTCGACGTGGGCACCGATCAGTTGCACCCAAGTTTGCAGGGGAACCCCAAGATTGAACTGCACGAAAAAACAGATATTCGCGATTTTTACGTCAAGGAAAAACCGGACATTATTGTAATCGACGTGTCGTTTATTAGCCTGCGTGATGTCTTGCCCCACATCCACGAATATCTGACCACTCCAGCCACTCAGGTTGTTGCCATGGTCAAACCGCAGTTTGAAGCAGGCAAAGACCAAACCAACAAAGGCATCATTAAAAATGATTCGATGCGCCGCCAGATTTTGAAAGATTTTGAAATCTGGTCAAAGGATTTGTTTT
>CALMQN010000033.1 GCA_937872185.1 uncultured bacterium | reverse complement strand
TCGTGGCGTTGGACATCAACCATTTCAGATCCGGCGCGGTTCCGACTGCGGTAAATGTCGTTTTGCCGGTGCTGTTGGTGGTCGACGAGAAATAGTTCGATGCGTCGTAGCCCAGACGCTCCTGTTCAGTCGTGCTGATCACATGGACTTTGGCCGATGCTGCGGTGACCCCGAGGGCAAGAGAACCGGCGAAGTACGACACCGCCGGGGACTGGTTGTAGATCGACCACTTGTTGGTGCCGACGTTGGTACTGGAGCCGATGTAAAGGGCGTAGCAGTTGGTGAGGGTACCGGCGTTTGACCAGCCATCTGCTGGACCTCCGATATTCACCCCATACGCGTTAGTAATGGTGCTCCCTGCGGCAACAGAAATGTAAACGCCGACAGGTATTGCCGTACTGACCGTTGAATTACCTGAAACGCTGATAACCCCTTCCGTTCCCCACCCTTGGGTTATTGTGCCCCCACCAGTAACATTAAGTTCCGCTGCAACCGAGTTGGCGGTTGAAATTGTCCCAGACCCGGCGTGATAAACGCTGCTATACACTCCACCCAAAAACGAGCATGTGCTGCCGTAAAGATAGCTTCTGGCATAAACAGGAACCACACTACCCGCACTGCCTGATCCCTCAAGGCGTATGCTGGATAAGCTGCCATAAATGTTGGATAGGGTGTAGGTATTTTCTACCGGAACATTTATCTCAGTGCACAACCCATATTTATAGGGATTACCTGTTTTGTTTTGCGGGGGGGATATGGTCGCCCGTATTGCAATGGTCGCTTCTGCTGCGGTGTAGTCCGTTAGTGTTGATGCCGCACGCGAAGTCGCGCTTACGTTTGATATCACCGGCACGGTGGTGGCGGCTGAACCTAGTTCTGCCCCCGACCCAATCGCCAGCAGGCTGCCATCCACCCGCAACACGTCAGTGCCGACCGTGAAGTCAGCACTCGGGTCCGTGTTGCCAATGCCGACGTTGCCGTCATTGCGCACCGTAACCGCCTCGGTGCCACCGTTGTTCCCCACAGCCACGCGCACTGCCTTCGACGTGGCCGTGCCATCACCAGAGGTGCCCTGCAGCGTCAGTGCGTCAGTAGCCGCAGTCCCGCCTATCAGCGTTTGGCCACCCAGAACGCCCAGCAGCCGAGCCAGTTTGGCAGCGGCGTCCGTGCCGACCGTCGCTTCCAGTGCGGCGATCGCGTCCCGCAGCAGGTCGTGCAACTCCGGGTGCGTCGGCGTTGAGCCGCCGAGCGCCGGCCCTTCGGGGGCATCCGGGATTACATCGAGCGCGGTCGGGAATGTGCTGGCCATGATCAGGTGCTCGTAGTGATTTCGGGAAGCAGATGCAACACACTGTCGGCGCTGCACAGGGCGAGAACGTCAGTGCCGTCGAGTAGCTCGATGTCGAACACATAGTCGCCGGCAGCGAGTTCGACGAGCGTTGTCGGCGTGACGTGCAGCCACACCGCGCTGTTCGGGGCATCAAT
>CALMQN010000032.1 GCA_937872185.1 uncultured bacterium | reverse complement strand
AAAATCCAACCATACATTTGGAAAACTTAGCAAATAATCATGAAGTTCTTTTGGTGTCATACTTTTATTTTACCCATATAATACTTCAGTTCCATAATGCTGCCACGAATATCACTGATTGCACGGTGCTCTTCGGGTTTGGCAAACTTTTTATTAAACTTGCCGTCAAACACGACTTTCCAAGCGGTCACGTCCAGCATGCGATAATGCAGGCGTTCGTCCAGCCTATGCCATTCATTGACGATAAACCGGCGATCCTGGTGGATCGAGTTACCCGCCAGGATAACTGGTTTTTCGTCAAAATGTTCGTCGATAAATGCCAACAGCTCATTCTCGACCGTACGGCCGGAGCGCGCAGATTTGTTTTGCGCGATCAATCCATCGCGCGCCTCGGGTACGGATGCCCAAAACGCCGCAGCCGGGCCTTTTAGCATGCGACGCTCCATCAAACGCGGGCCTACTAAAACAGACGACTCATACGTCGCGATTTCATTAAAGTCCCAGTCGGTTACGATCGCACCAACTTCTAAAATACGATCCAGCGCAGGATCAAGTCCGGTCATTTCCAGGTCCATCCAAAGAAGTGCTGCTTTTTTACTCATTGGTCCTATTATACCTGGTCCGATGGCGTAAAAGTCAGGCTGAGCGAATTGATGCAATAACGCTGGTCAGTTGGTGTCGGGAATTTCTCACCTGCAAAGACATGTCCTAAATGTCCCCCGCAATGTGTACACGTTACCTCCGTGCGTTCAACACCCATACTTTTATCGGCGTGAAATGTTACACGACCTGGAATGGCATCGTAAAAACTAGGCCAACCACAGTGAGCGTCAAATTTTTTGTCACTTTCAAACAACTGCGTCCCACAGGCAGCGCAGGCATAGATACCAGGGCGGAAGACGCTATCATATTCACCGCTAAACGGTGTCTCGGTAGCTTTGTTAAACAAGACATCGTACTGCGCATCGGTTAGTTTTTTTCGGTACTGCTCGCCGGCCATTATTTTTCTTTCTTTTTGTCAAACTTGTCTAATTTCAGCAAAGTAACAACTGCATAGATGACAAAGGCGATCACGATAAAGTTAATAAGATCGTTCAAGAAAACGCCGTAGTGTAATACTGCCGGAGTCCCATCAGGCGTCGTGCCGATTGTCCACGACAGACCCTTCAACCCATCAGCTGATCCAAGTAGTAGCCCTAGTGGAGGCATCACAACGTTATTGACCAATGATGTTACCAAAATGCTGACGGCACCACCAAGCACCAAACCAACTGCCAAGCCAACGACGCCTTGCGTACGGATAAAATTCGCAAAGCCGCCTAGCTGCTTTTTACCCGCGGCAACAATAACGCCACCGTCAGCAATAACAATCTCTTCTGCTGCTTTTATAATTTTGTCGGTTGCTTTCGTTTTTTTGCTTTT
>CALMQN010000031.1 GCA_937872185.1 uncultured bacterium | reverse complement strand
ACCAAATAATAAATCTGGCATTTATGTCGGATTTTTTATTTGGACGGCGCTAGACTCAAATCTTCGACCCAAATTTGCTTCTGCAAATTTGTAGGTCGAGGTTTGGCGCAGCGAGCGACGTAAAAATGTGTTTACATATTTTTACAAACGAGCACAGGAGCAGCTTGCTGCGATGTCCTTTCATCTCAAGCACTCATAACCTTACTGAGTCCATAGTACCAAAAGTGATGCCCTCTCCCCCATTTGACATTTCCCCTCTCCTCGCCGATAATCCCCTTATGGTTACAAAGAAAAAGCAGACTAAAAACATTAAAAAACTCTACGCCGAAGCGACATACGGCATCGCCATCGTACTCGCTGTTATATCACTCGCCATTGGTATCTATTTTTTGCTGACTAACCTTATCCCAACGACACTACGCAAGGATCGTATCGACGCAATTTATGCCAGCCTTAATATCGGTGACGATTATTCGCTGGTCCGCTCTGATGTATTCGGTAAAAAGCGCGTATACGAATGGGATTCCAGCCGCACGTACTCATCAAGCAAAAGCTACACACACAACGCAAATGTCGACGTGACGGTCGCTGACCTACGCGCCAAAATTGAAGCCGCCAACTTTAGGTACTTCGACGAACCCTATCCTGGGTCGACGTACACACAGCTTCATTTCAAATCAGCCAAAGGCGAATACGTCCGCCTAACCGTATCAAGCAAACCGCGCGATGACGTATTAACGGGGAACACTGATCCAACTGACGCCGAGATCGCAATGGACCCGAACGCCGGACCATCTAATGTCACAATCAAGGTCAATTTAGACGATAATAACGAGTAGCACTCTACTCACCCCAGGCAGCTGCGTCATACAGCCACCTTACTTCGGCCCCATGTGCCTCGGCGATCTCAGCTGCAATTGATACAGGCACACCGCCCTTCAGCCGTGCCTTTTTTAGCACCTCGTACTTGCTTGCACCAACAGCAAAAATAACCAGTTCAACTATATGCTCGAAAGCTCGTAGCGACAGTGATATCCGTTCGGCTGGTAGCTTAGGCGAATCGTACACGGGGATAACAAGCCGCTCGGTCGTATCAGCAAAACTGTCATGGCCCGGGAATAGTGACAATGTATGCCCGTCTTCGCCAACACCAACCCACATCAAATCAAACCGTAATATCCCAGCATCCTTGATCGCCTGTTCATAGTGATGTGCTGCAAGCTCAGGGCTAAGACTCGTATCGGGCACAATACGCTGCACCCGCGCCACCAGCGGGTCTTTATCAAACAGCTTGATGATCGCCCCCCAGTTTGAATCATGGTCGGCCAGCGGTACCAAGCGTTCATCGCCAATAATAATCGTAATGAGCGACCAATCGATCGCATCTGCGTACTGCTTAACGATGACCTCGTACGCTGCCATGGGCGAAGTACCGCCAGCCAGCACCCACGAAGCCTTACCCTTTTGTTCAATTGCCAGGCGCAATATATCAACCGCATTTTCAGCCGCTGCATCGGCAACTTCCTGAGCCGAATCATAGTTGCGGAGTTCGGTCATACCCTACTTCGCAAATTCGATCGCGCGCGTTTCGCGGATCACGTTAACCTTAATGGTGCCAGGATACTGCATGGTGCTTTCAATCTTGGTCGCAATATCACGCGCCAACTTAATCGCACTCAGATCGTCAATCGCCTGTGGACTGACAATAATGCGCACTTCACGACCGGCACTAATCGCGTATGCCTTGTCGATACCCTTAAAGCTGAGGGCGATGTTTTCCAAATCACGCATACGCTCAACAAAGTTTTCGGCACTAATATTACGAGCACCGGGGCGGGCCGCAGAAAGCGCGTCACAGATACGAACAATCAATGCTTCTGGTGTTGTCGCCTCGATATCATCATGGTGCGCTTCAATAGCGTGAACGATATCGTCACTCATACCGTATTTACGTGCCAGCTCGGCGCCAATATGGTGATGTTTACCTTCGATTTTGTGTGTCACCGCTTTGCCCACGTCATGAAGAAGCGTTGCGATCTTCGTCACGCGAACGTCTGCACCAATCTCTTCGGCAATAAGCCCAGACAGATGTGCCATTTCTGTACTGTGCATCAACACGTTCTGGCCGTAACTGGTGCGGAATTTTAATTCACCAAGCAGCCGCAGCATTTCTTTTGGAATACCCACCACGCCAACTTCGCGCGCCGCGTCTTCACCTGCACGAGTAATTTCCTTTTCAATTTCTTTTTCGGCCTTTGCAACCACCTCTTCGATGCGGCCCGGGTGAATACGACCGTCTTTCATCAGCATTTCCATAGTCAGCCGAGCAATTTGACGTCGAATCGGATCAAACGAACTGAGGATGATCATACCTGGGGTATCATCAACCAGAATGTCGACTCCCGTCGCACGTTGTAGTGCCTGGATGTTGCGACCTTCCTTGCCAATAATGCGACCCTTCATTTCGTCGTCGGTCAGTTTAATGGCGGTCACTGTGCGCTCGGCCGTGACTTCTGATGACATGCGCTCCATAGCCGTGACCAAAATCATCTGCGCTTGGTCTTCGGCCGTGTCCTTGGCGTCATTTTGCAATTTGTTGACCAGGCCCAACAGATCCTGCTTGATGTCCTTTTCGGTCATTTGCATCAACTTCTCGGCAGCATCGGCTTTCTTCAGCCCGGCAATTTTCTCAAGCTTTTCCTGCTGCTTTACGCGAATATCACGAATCTCATTCTTCAGGCCTTCAACTTCATCTTCTTGTGAACGCAGTCCGTCTGAACGCTTATCTAAATCATCCAGTTTACGATCAAGGTTTGTTTCACGCTCTGCTAAACGCGATTCTGTTTTCTGCCACTCTTTGCGGCGATCGGCTTCTTCTTTTTTGGCATCGTTTAATAATGCTAAGGCCTCGTCTTTAGCTTTAATAACAATATCGCTCGCTTTGGTCTTGGCATCGGCAATCGCTTTGTCGGCTTTATGCTTGCCGCCAAGGCTCCGTTGTTTGACATACGTTGCTGTTCCGCCAACGCCAATAAGTGCCCCGATTACTGCGGCAATAATTCCCTCTATCATGGTGGTTCCTCCCTCGGTCAATGTGGCCAAGTGTTCATCTTGGCTGGATGTATCACACACTGCGCCGAATGTTTCAAAAGTTATTCAAATAGCCATACAAGCTATGCATATAGTGTAGTCTTTTTTGGGTATGTTGTACAAGTTATTTTCGTGGAGTCGTAATATGGGCATCGCCACCATAAAATGGCATGACGATGTGCTCATCTTGTCCATCGTTTAGCCGCATCAGCGCATTATCTTGCCAATCTTCGCCCTGAGCACCAACAATTGGAACGCCTTCAGCATCGGCGATAGTATTCATGACAGTCAATCCAATTCGAAGACCTGTAAAGCTGCCAGGGCCCGCAAAAACACCAATACCCGCGATATCAGACCATGTCTGGCCGCGCTGTTCAAGCTGATCGTTCAGGTATCCCAACAGGCCCTTTGCGAGCGTTCGATCAGCCCGCCACTCTACATCAGTTTTTTCACCACCATCGACAAAACTCAGTTTGCACACTGGTGTACTGGTATCAAGTAAAACGATCATAGTGCCTTCTCGATCGCTCGGCTACGCGGCCCATGTGCTTCAACAATAATGCGACGCGTTGACTCGGTCGGCGACACAAAGTTAAGCGTCAGTCGATCGACTGGCAGGGTTTTCTCGACGACGCCAGCCCATTCAATCAATGTCACCGTGTGTGGATCGCGAACCACTTCACTCAACTCGTCAGACATCAGCCCTGCCTCGCCCAATCGATAAAAATCATAATGCGCCATCCGCAACCCATTCCTGGCGTCGTAAACACGGCTAATCGTGAAGGTCGGGCTTTGCACATCTTCATCGACACCCAAACCCGTTGCCAACCCTTTGGCAAGCGTTGTTTTGCCGGCGCCAACATCACCAATCAGTTCCAGCACCTCACCACCGTGACATAGCGCAGCAATTCGGGCACCAAATGCCTTCATTTCTTCTTCGCTATGCGCCTCTATAATCATTGGGTTATTATACCATCTGGCGCTTTTTTACTCCCTCAATTACAATAGACGTAAGCAGTATGCGTATTTCTGATGCAATCATCGAAAAATTGCTCGCGCGCAGTGGTGTGGCTACTGCAGAGCAAATTGCAGCCCTGAAAGAAGAGGCTGTTCGTTCAAGGCGTCCGCTGCAAGAACTTGTGATTGAGCGCGAAGTAGCCAACGATCAAACGCTGACTCAAGCCTTTGCTGACTACGCCCAAATCCCCTATATCGAACTTGATCCTCGCGATATCCCATCAGATGTCATCAGCCGAATCCCTGAACGCATCGCACGGCAATACAATGCGGTTTTGTTTAAAGTTGATGCCGAAGGTGGCATGCAACACCTTGCCATGGAAGACCCCGATGACGTCCAAGCGGTCAACTTCATCCAAAAAGAAATTGGCGAAAACACCAAGATCTATATCGCAACCCGCGAAAACATCCTAGCGGCCCTCGAGAACTACCGCGGAGACGTCAACCAAGAGCTAAACGAAGTAATCGACGTCCAGCGTGAAGATGATAGCGCGCTCGAGGCAGTGACCGAACAGGATGTGGCCGAAGATTCGCCAATTGCCCAGACTGTTAACTTGCTCCTCGAATACGCCATCCGTTCGCATGCCAGCGACATCCATATCGAACCACGTGAAGATTTCGTGCAAGTCCGCTACCGTATTGATGGTGTCTTGAAAGAGGTCAACCGATTGCCGCGTAACGTGGTCGGGGCACTGATAAGTCGCATCAAAATTCTTAGTAACCTGAAAATCGATGAGCGTCGTGTTCCTCAGGACGGCCGCTTTAAGATTAAAGTCGGCGGCAAACAATACGCCCTTCGTGTCAGCTCACTTCCCGTCGCCGATGGTGAGAAGATTGCCATGCGTATCTTGGATGAATCCGACCAAGCGGTAACACTCGAGTCGCTTGGATACTGGGGCGTTTCTTTAGACGTGATGAAGCTGGCCTTAACCGAACCAAATGGAATGGTGCTGGTCACCGGGCCAACCGGTAGTGGTAAGTCAACCAGTTTGTTCAGTGTGCTCTCAATCCTTAACACCCCCGACGTCAATATATCGACCATCGAGGACCCTGTTGAATACAAGATCCCTGGTGTCAACCAGACCCAAACTAATGTGAAAGCCGGTATGACGTTTGCTAATGGCCTACGTGCCCTCCTGCGCCAAGACCCAAACATCATCATGATCGGTGAGATCCGTGACGGTGAAACTGCTAACTTGGGCGTTCAAGCAGCGCTCACCGGGCACTTAGTGTTTAGTACCCTCCACACCAATAACGCCGCAACCTGTCTGCCGCGTCTGCTGGATATGGGCATCGAACCATTCCTGATCGCAAGCACCGTTAAGGCCGTCGTCGGACAACGTCTGGTGCGACGACTTCACAAGACCTCACGCGAAAGCTACGCCCCAACCGAGGAAGAAAAGCAAGCGGTCATTAAAATGTTTAACCTCCGCGAAGGTCAAGATTTTCGGTATATTCACGAATTAGAAAAGCGCGCTATGGCCGAAGGTATCGGCGGCGACGCACCGCTCAGCACCGATGAACGTGGCATCAACACGTTATGGAGAGCAAATGCCGATGATACCGAAGACGATGCTCATAACGGATATAAGGGTCGTATCGGTATTTACGAGGTACTCGCCAATACCTTACCTATTCAAAAACTGATTATGGGCAATGCGACCAGTAACCAAATTCAGGCCCAAGGTATTGCCGATGGTATGATGACCATGCAAACCGACGGTCTTATCAAAGCGCTGCGCGGCGAAACGACCATCGAAGAAGTCCTAAGAGTAAGCAAAGAATAATCATGACGAAATTTTCATATATCGCCACTGATAATGCTCGCAAATCCGTCACCGGTACGACGGATCAGGCCGACCGTGCCGCCGTCATCGCCGCTCTCAAAAAGCAAGGGCTGCGACCCATTAGCATCAAGGAGCAGTCGGCTCTTTCTGGCTCATTTTCATTGTCACGACTGCTCAATTCGAACAAGGTCAAATCAGATCACTTAGTCATGATGACTCGGCAACTCAGTGCCATGGTTGGTGCCGGTGTGCCGCTGCTACGCGCGCTGACGTCGCTGTCACAGCACTCTGAAAGCCCAGCGCTAAAAAGGGTTCTGGACGCCGTCATCGCTGAAGTCCAGGGCGGTTCATCGCTTGGCGACGCGCTGTCTAAACACCCTTCGACGTTCAGCGACGTCTACGTCAACATGGTGCGCGCCGGTGAAACTGCTGGTATTTTGGATGACATCTTAAAGCGCCTTGCCATGCAGCAAGAAAAAAGTGCCACCATTCGTAAAAAAGTGCGCAGTGCCATGGCCTACCCATCGGTGTTGATTTTTATCACCATCGCTGCGTTCTTTGGATTGATGTTATTCGTCATCCCGCAAATTGGTAAGATCCTGCTTGATTTGGGCGGACCCGATGCCGAACTGCCTGCGATTACCCAGGTTATGTTAGGGATTAGCGGCTTTATTACCGGCTATTGGTGGATATTATTCCCCGTAATCGGTGGCGGTATCTACGGTATCTTGCGTTATATCAAGACGCCAAAGGGAAAAGAGCGATTTCACACATTGATCCTAAAAATCCCTGGTATTCGCACAATCATTAAAAAAATCGCCATCGCTCGTTTTGCCCGTACCTTCTCTGCGCTCATGGGTGCGGGTGTTGCCGTGCTGGAATGTCTTGACGTTACCGGGCGATCGCTTGGTAATGTTGTCTACGAAAAGGCCCTTAAAGACGCCGCCATTGAGGTAAAAAACGGCAAGGCCCTGTCACAGGTCATTAGCGAAAATGAACTCTTCCCGCCTATTGTTGCCCAGATGCTGTCAGTCGGTGAAGAGACCGGTCAAACCGATACCGTATTAGTCAAAGTTGGCGACTTTTACGAAGAAGA
>CALMQN010000030.1 GCA_937872185.1 uncultured bacterium | reverse complement strand
TTTACGACGCCAGTTATCGTTCGCAC
The DNA here is from genome assembly GCA_937872185.1 of uncultured bacterium. GTDB lineage: Bacteria > Patescibacteriota > Saccharimonadia > Saccharimonadales > Saccharimonadaceae > UBA1547. The sequence continues at coordinate 15,427 of CALMQN010000030.1, read as the reverse complement.
CAACACCCGCGGTGCAGGCGAGATTATCATCAAGTTCAAAAGCGATGAAGATTTTAAGCGAATTCAGTCACTGTTAGAAAAATAATATGTCACTCGTACCTATTGTGTCCGACCAAGACGAGATTATCACTTACAAAGAGCGGGGAGATATAGATTACGCTGTCGATATCTTTCGTACGGCATCTGTCTGGGTAACAAACTCTCAAGGCGACATACTATTGGCACAGCGTTCATTTGATAAAAAAGTTGATCCAGGGAAATGGGGAGAGGCAGTTGGCGGTACGGTTGAAGGGGATGATTCATATAAGGAAACCGCGCGCCGTGAAGCAGCCGAGGAGCTTGGGCTGTTAGACGTGGAGCTGCACGATGGTCCAAAGCAGCTAGTAAAGGGAGATGCTACATATTTCGTGCAGTGGTATAAGGCAAAGGTCGATGTACCTGTCGAGAGCTTTATGTACCAGGAAGATGAGCTGGAAGCCATTGCATGGTTTGCTAAGGACGATCTTCAAAAAGATATCGGGTACAATCCCGGTAAGTATATTCAGGGCATGGGAAATATGCTTGAGTTACTAGAATTGGCGTAAAGCATTCTGCCGAGGTCCGTCCTCTGCAAAGGGTTAGAAGCCGCGGACTTTATCGAATGGGAAGATGCGCATGCTGACGGGGCCGACAACGTCGTAGAAGGGGATAGTCCCCAGGCCGCTGCTACCATTACGTGAATCGAGTGAATAGTTACCCTGGCGGTGGTCGCCGCTAACGAATAGCTCGCCGACCGGAACGATTTCATCGGCTGTACCACTGGTTGGGACGCCTGGTTCGCCGTGATTGGCATCATCGGGGTTAAAACCATCAGGGAATTCATCATTGTAGACGACGTAGCGGCCGTCCTGGATTGTAACCCGTTCGCCAGGAAAAGCAATCACGCGTTTGACGATGTATTCGTCTGACATGCCCGTACTGTAGTGGGGGTTTTTGAAAACGATAATTTGCCCACGTTCAGGGATATATGATTTGTTTTGTAGCTGTGCCCAGGTGACAGGCAGGCGGTTAACGATTAGGCGGTCATTGGTATACATGGTTGATTCCATGCTGGGGCCGATCACGCTAAAACTGCGAAAAATGAACGTATTAATCAGCAGTGTGCCAATCAGTACACAAAAAATAAAGATGGCAATGTTGAGTGCATCTTTAACAAAAGGGTGGCGCTGCAGAAATGAGGCTTCCATGTACACTTACTATACACGGTTTAAGGACAGGGGGATAGTAACGAGCTTATGATTTTTAGTGTTCAAAATAGTGTCAAAATTAGGTATAATAGTACGAGTATTTATGAAAGATAAACGACCTTCAATCGACGGCTTTGTGCCTCGCCGTACTGGTAGCCAATTGGGTGAGCTTCATGATATGAAGCGATCGGGACTTGAGGTAGAGCCGATTGACCGCTCGCTTCACACCGAAGATGATGCCGTTCGCGAAACGGTTGGTCGTCCACGCCCTGGGATGGGCATTGGCCGTTCTGATATTGATGATTCGCTACGCGAAATTGATAACGGTGATGACGCACCTAAACTATCGAAACGACAGCGTCGCCGCTTAGAGAAACAGGCCAAACCACGCAGTAAAGCAAAGCGGATTGTTAAGTGGTTCTTTATTTTGCTGCTTATCGCGGCGCTTGGCGTTGGCGCATATCTTGGCGTTAAGTTTTTGGGCGCGAGTCAGAACATCTTAAAGGGTAGTATTTTCGATATTGTACAAAACCAGCCACTTAAAACAGACGCCAACGGCCGCAGCAACTTCGTGATCTTTGGGACTGCCGAAGATGATGCCGGCGGAACGCATGGTGGCGCTAACCTGACTGATTCGATCATGTTGTTGAGTGTTGACCAGGTTAATAAAAATGCCTATATGCTAAGCTTGCCTCGTGATTTGTGGGTGACGTATCAAGACACCTGTTGGGTCGGCAACCAAGGCAAATTGAACGCAGCATATTCGTGCGCATCAGACGACGGAGCAGATGAAGCAGCTGGTGCTGCGGCCTTGCAGGCACAGGTAAAGAATATCCTTGGCGTTGATACGCAGTACTATATACACCTTAACTTCACTGCCGTTATTGAGGCAGTCGATGCGGTTGGCGGTGTTGATGTCACCATTGAAACGCCTGATCCTAATGGTATCTTGGATCGGAACTTTGACTGGAAATGTAACTTTAAATGTTACTACGTGAAATACGATAAGGGTGAAGTTGCACATTTGGACGGCGAGCATGCCCTAGCATTGGCCCGCGCACGTAATGCTGCTGGTGGATATGGGCTGCCTGGTGGTAACTTTGACCGCGAGAAAAACCAACAAAAGATTATTCAGGCACTGCGCGAAAAGGCACTGAGTGCCGGAACGTTATCGAATCTTGGTGCGGTGACCGGCCTTATTGATGCGCTGGGCAACAACCTGCGTACCAATGTTGAAACCAAAGAAATTCGCACGTTGATGTCGCTGGGCAGTGATATTAATTCGGCCGATATCATATCGCTGACACTGGTTGACGAAGATTCGCCGCTGGTGACGACGGGCAGTTATAACGGTCAGAGTATCGTCCGGCCAGTTGCCGGCATTGACGACTTTACTGCAATTCAAGCCTATGTTCAAAAGAATCTTACGAGCGATCCTGTGACGCGTGAAAGTGCGAACATTGTTGTGCTTAACGGAAGTGGTGTCGCTGGTGTTGGTCAGACTGAGGCGGATAAGTTAACAGATGCCGGCTTTACTGTTGGGCTGGTTGATAACGCACCTGCGGGAACATATGCCAGTGTCGAGATATATAAGATAGGTGAGGGCAACACAGTAACAGCTGCAAAACTTGCTGAGCGTTTTGGTGTGACGGTTAAAACGACTGCACCACCGGTTCTTGGCAGCGCAGAGGCCGATTTTGTGATTATTATTGGCGCTGCCCAGGAGTAGCCACCCCCGCACGGCATGGTATACTGTAAAGACAATGGAATTTTTGAAAATTGTTCGACGACGCTCGTTTTTGAGTGAGGTCATCTACATGGGACTAAACATCGCGCTAGCGATTGCCGTTGTGTTGGTCATCCGTGCAACTGAATCACCATGGCCCGCGGTTGGGTTGGTGCTGCTGAGTAAGTGGCGTGTTTTGGCAGTGCGACCGCGTTATTGGTTTGTAAACATTCAGGCAAACCTAGTCGATTTTATCGTCAGCATCAGCCTGGTTGTGTTTTTATATACCACATATATCAGTGCGGCTGAGCCTGCGCAGAAGCTGGCGATACTGATTGGTTTAACCCTGTTATATATTGGCTGGCTGCTGTTTTTGAAACCACGCGCCAAACGCGCTTACATCGTCGCACAGGCAGGAGTGGCGTTGTTTGCCGGTGTTGCCGCTTTGTTTATGCTCTCATATGCGCTGCCAGCATCGGTCACAGTTATTATTATGTGGTTGATTGGGTATGCAACCGCCCGCCACGTATTGGCGACGTATGACGAGACGCATATATTATTTCTTAGCCTGGTATGGGGGTTAACTCTCGCGGAACTGGGTTGGTTGGCGTATCACTGGACGGTTGCGTATCGTCCGCTAGGGATTGAGAGCGTCATTTTCCCACGGGTAGCGCTAACAGTGCTGTGTATTGGATTTATTTTGCACAAGGCATACGATTCGTATTATCACCACCAAAAAATTCGTACTAATGATGTGTTGCTACCGATTTTGTTCACGCTGAGTATCATTATCGTGCTGCCTATTGTTTTAAATCTGCTGGGCGCCGACGTTACTATCGGTATCTAGGTTGTTTTTTGGAGCGCGAGGCAATAGCCCAGCTTTTTCTTAAGATGAAATCCGTGACCATGTGCAAAATCGATGAGCGCGGCGTGCTGAGTCGGATCGGCTTCTAGCAGCAGATACCCATTTGCCCTTAGCGATTGGGGTGCCTGGCTAATCAATTTGATCATTAAGGCTTTACCCCCGTCGTCGGCAAAAAGTGCCAGGTCTGGTTCGTGATTAGTTTCGGGTGAACGATCCCATGATGGATCGACGTATGGGAGGTTGGCGACGACCATATCAGCTTTAAACGGATACCGTGCCAAAAGATCGCTTTTTATGCTGCGTACATCGGCGTTCAGGCGCGATGCATTTGATGCCGCAACTTTTAATGCGTAAGGGCTGATATCGAGTAACGTCACATCGATATCAGGCAGCTCCAATTTAGCAGTGATGCCCAAGCAGCCCGTGCCAGTGCCGACATCAACCAAACGGTAGCCGTCATCAAGGAGTGACAGGTTTTTCGGCACCAGTTTTTTGATAACATCAACGATATCTTCAGATTCGGGACGAGGGATCAGGGTCGCGGTAGTGACGGTAAAGCGTCGACCATAGAATTCTTTATGCCCAATGATATAGGCAATCGGCACGCGGTCCAAGCGGAGCGCTAGCCTGGCGTCGGCGACCTCTTGGTCATATGCGGTCAATATATCATCAACGTGACCGTGTAGGTAGGTACGGTTTTTACGAAGTGTGTGTGCCAAAATAATCTCGGCGTCCAGGTGGGCGCTGGTAATCCCGGTACTGCTAAGACGCTGCGAGGCGTCAAGCAGCCAGTCCTTAATTGCCAGCATTGGCGGCTGCAAGTTCTCGTTCATATGCCTGCAAGTGTTCTATGATATCTTCGATGGCGCCGTTCATGGCAACGGGGATGTTGCTGCGACTATAGCCAATGCGGTGATCGGTAATGCGATCTTGGGGGAAGTTATAGGTGCGAATTTTTTCGCTGCGATCGCCTGACCCAATCAACCCGCGTCGTTCGGCGTCAAGTTTGGCATTTTCGGCATCGTTTTTGATCTGCAGCAGTCGACTGCGAAGGACCGACATGGCTTTTTCTTTGTTTTTTAGTTGTGACTTTTCATCCTGGTTGATGACCACCAGACCAGACGGAATGTGGGTGATGCGCACGGCGCTGTCGGTGGTATTAACTGACTGACCACCATGACCACCTGACCGGTAAATGTCGATTCTTAGGTCGCCGGGATTAATTTCAAGGTCTGTTTCTTCGGCTTCCGGAAGGACAGCAACCGTGACTGTGCTGGTGTGGATGCGGCCTTGTGATTCGGTGGCTGGGACACGCTGAACGCGGTGGACACCAGATTCAAATTTTAACTGGGCGTAGGGCGAGTCGCCCTTGACGCTAAAAATAACTTCTTTATATCCACCGGTATCGTTGGCAGATTCGTTGATCATTTCGGTGCGCAGTGAATGTGTTTCGCAGTAGCGCAGATACATGCGGTATAATTCGGCGGCAAACAGGCTAGCCTCATCACCGCCAGCACCGGCGCGAATTTCGATGATGACGTTTTTTTCGTCGTTGGGGTCTTTAGGGGCAAGCATCAAAAACAATTCGTTTTCAAGCGCTTCAAGCTGCGACTCGATATCAGATACCTCTAATTTTGCAACTTCGGCCAGATCATCGCCCCCGCCGATAAGATCTTTAGCCTCAACCAGCTGGGCTTCTAGTTTTTTGCGGAGATTCGCCTTTTCTAAGATTGCGTCAAGCTCGGTGAACCGTTTGTTTTTGGCGGTATAGTCGTCATCGGCATAGGCGTCAGGACGTGCCAAAAACTCACCCAGATCATTCTTCTCGGTTTGCAGTTCGTCGATGTTCAGGCTAATCTTTGGCATGTTACTCCTATTATGACATACAAAAAGAGACTACACATCGGTAGCCTCTTTTAAAGCAGTCGTTATTCTGCTGACTTTTTGGCTTTGACAGCAGCAGCTTTTTTGGCTTTGCTAGCAAGCTGTTCTTTGCGTGCTTCAGCAGCGGCAAACTTCGCTTTGTAGCGGTCGACACGGCCTTCGGTGTCGATGATCTTCTCTTCGCCAGTAAAGAACGGGTGAGAAGCACTGGAAATATGGACTTTCACAAGTGGGTACTCTTGTCCGTCTTCCCATTTAATAGTGTCGTTGGTCTGCGCAGTAGACTGTGTCAAAAACGCAAACCCAGCCACGTCATCGCTAAATACGACGGGACGGTAATCGGTTGGGTGTAAGTTGGTTTTCATATCTGAATTATTGTATCTGTTTTGAGGTGTTTTGTAAAGGGTACTATGCGGTGTCTATTCATGTATTGATAGACCGGCCAGTTCTGGCACGGGGCCGTGTTGCCATGTGTCGGCGCCTGCCGTCCGGGCCTAGACAGAACGCCTTCAATCTGTTAATATGGCTAGGTAACAACATTTTAAATGATACAACTTTCGACATAACTCCTGAATTTCAGGGTCGAAGGTGAGGATTCGCGTAAGCGAAAAGGAGTTCACAACATTATGGCAGTATCTGTCGATATTAAAGCCTTGCTTGAAGCAGGCGTACACTTTGGTCATAAGACCAGCCGTTGGCACCCTAAAATGGCGCCATACATTCATAGCAAACGCCAAGACAGTCACATTATTGACTTGGTTAAGACCGTCGAAGGTTTAGAAGTGGCCTTGCCATTTTTGACCCGCGTCGCGGCAAACGGCAAACAAGTATTGTTTGTTGGTACCAAAAAACACACCAAAGAAATCGTTAAAAGCACTGCAGAATCAATCAAACAGCCATACGTGACTGAACGATGGTTGGGCGGAATCCTGACGAACGTTGCGACTGTTGGTCAGCAAATCAAGAAACTAAAAGATCTTGAAAAGCGCATGGAATCGGGCGATCTTGAAAAGCGCTACAACAAGCTTGAAGTGCAACGTTTTCAAGAGGAAATCGATGAACTGAATGACAAGTACAGTGGCATTAAGGACCTGAACGGTAAACCCGGTGCGTTATTTGTCATCGACGTTATCGGCGACGCAAATGCGATCAAAGAAGCAAAGACACTCGGTATTCCTGTTGTTGCTGTGGTTGATACCAACGCTGACCCATCGCTCGTTGATTATGTGATTCCTGGTAACGACGACGCGATCAAGGGCATTCAATTGCTACTTGACTATGTTGCTAGTGCAGTTAAAGAAGGCCTGGGCAGCGCAAAGACAGCTGACAAAGAGGAGAAATAACAATGAGCGTATCGATTGACGATATTAAAAAGCTAAAAGAACTGACCGGTATTGGTTTGACCGATGCCAAGGTTGCACTTGTTGATGCAGGTGGTGATTTTGATAAAGCGCTAGAGGCGCTTCGCAAAAAAGGTCTGACAAAGGCTGATAAAAAAAGTGACCGCGAAGCCCGCGAAGGCATTATCGACAGTTATGTTCACGGTGGACGCATTGGCGTCTTGGTCGAAGTAAACTGCGAAACTGACTTTGTTGCACGCACAGATGGCTTTAAAGAGTTTGCGCACCTGATTGCACTACAAATTGCATCAATGGCACCAACGTATATTTCTGAAGCCGACATTCCAGCTGCTGAAATGGAGCGTGTTCGTGCAGAAGCCAAGGAAAAGGTGATTGCTGATGGCAAGCCAGCTGATATGGCCGACAAGATTGTTGACGGTCAGGTCAAAAAGCACTTTGCTGAAAAAGTACTGCTGAACCAGTCATACATTATGGACGACAGTATGACTGTCGAGACATTTTTGAAGGAAAACATCGGTAAAATGGGCGAAAACATCATCATCCGTCAGTTCAAGCGCATTGAACTGGGTGTCAACGAATAGAAATACCGACGATAACAAGAATAAGCGCCCATCTGGGCGCTTATTTGATGTGTGTTTTGCTATAATGGACATACAATGTTTGATACAAAACCCTATGAAGAAAAATTTGAACTGGCCGTCATGCATTTTGAAGATGAATTGAAGAAGGTGCGCACCGGTCGGGCACACCCCGGGCAGTTAGAGGGCATCAAGGTTGAAGTGTATGGTACATTGTTGCCACTGAACCAAGCTGCCAATATCACCGCGCCCGAGGCGCAGATGCTGCAGGTGACGCCGTTTGATCCAGGTAACATCCAAGCAATCAATGCCGCCATTCGTGCCGATCAATCGATGGGCTTTAACCCGAGTGACGATGGGCGCATCATCCGCGTGCCAGTGCCTGCACTGACCGAAGACCGTCGTAAGCTGCTGGTAAAACAAGCGAGTGAAAAAGTTGAAGAAACGCGCATTGCCCTGCGTAATATCCGCCAGGATGCGCTAAAAGAGGCCAAGCGTCGCAAAGAAGCCAAAGAACTATCCGAAGATGATGTGAAGCGCATCGAAAAGGGAATTGACGATGATATGTCAAAATATAACCTTAAAATTGACGAGATCTTCCGCGCCAAAGAGAAAGATATCCTGACAATCTAATGGCTGACATCGTCGTTCCTCGCCACATTGGGTTTATTATTGACGGTAATCGGCGCTGGGCAAAGAAGCATGGTCTGCCTGGGTACGAGGGACACTTGGCTGGTTATAATACGCTTAAAGATATTGCCTTTGAGGTGTTGGATGCTGGGGTCGAGTTTATGTCTGTCTACGCTTTCTCTACAGAAAATCACAAACGATCAAAAGAGGAAGTCTCAAAGCTTATGGCGCTTGTATTTAGGGTCGTCAAAACAGATATAAACATCTTCCATGATAAGAACATTCGCTTGATTGTTCTTGGCTCTCCTGAAGGCATCGACAAATCAATATTGAAAGCCATTAACGAGGCCCAGGAATCAACAAAACATAATACGGCGGGGACATTGCTGATGTGTTTCAATTATGGCGGCCAGCTTGAGATTGCGGATGCAGTTAAGAAAATTATTCGCTCTGGAGCTACCGCAGAAGATATCACGCCAGAACTTATTGAGAACAATTTGTATGCACCTGAAATACCACCGCTTGATCTGATGGTTCGTTCGGGCGGCGAAAAGCGGATCAGCAACTTTATGTTGTGGCGGGCGGCATATAGCGAGCTAATCTTTATCGAAAAGTTTTGGCCTGACATGACAAAAGATGACGTGACCGATATAATAAATGAATATAGCAAACGTCATCGACGGTTTGGGGGATAGATGGAATTAATTTTTGGAATTGCACTGGGTCTTATTATCTTGGTGTTTTTGGTTGTAGTGCACGAACTGGGGCACGCAATTGTCGCTAAGCGTAACGGTGTTGTCGTTGAGGAGTTTGGGATTGGTTTTCCGCCGCGCGCCTGGAAGCGCAAGCTAAAAAACGGAGTGGTGTTTAGCCTGAACTGGCTGCCACTGGGTGGGTTTGTTAAATTGCAGGGCGAACACGACGCGGCGGATAAAAAGGGTGATTATGGGGCGGCAACGTTCTGGCAAAAAACCAAGATTTTGCTAGCCGGCGTCGCTATTAACTGGGTGGTTGCTGTCGTGCTACTCACAATTTTGGCGCTGACCGGGCTGCCGAAGATTTTGCCAAATCAATTTTCAATTGCTTCTGACACAGTGGTGGCGACACAATCGGTTGAGCTGACGGCGCTGACACCTGATTTTCCCGCCGAAAAAGCAGGTCTAAAGACGGGTGATAAGATTGTCCGTTTTGCGGGACAGCCTGTCGATAGTGCTCAGGCATTAATTGACCTGACAAAAGTGAACAAGGGTCAGCAAGTAGAAGTTATTTATAATCGCGGTGGTGCGGAAGCAACCGCCAAGGTGCAGCTGCGCGACGACGCAACCGGCAGCATTTTTGGCGCAGGGCTTGGCCAACGTGAATTGATGCGTTCCACTTGGTCTGCACCGATTGTTGGTGTGGTGACGACGGGGCAGTTTACCTGGGCGACATTACAAGGTTTGGGAAATCTGGTTGGTAATCTGGCGAGCGGGCTGTTTTTGCAGCTGAGCCCAGACCAAGCCAGTCGTGACCAGGCGGGCCAAAATCTGAAGAGTGTGGGTGATAGTGTCGCAGGTCCGATTGGCATTTTGGGAACAATCTTCCCGGCTGCTGAACGCGCTGGCCCGACGCAGTTGATTTTTCTGACGGCGATTATATCACTGACACTTGCGGTCATGAACGTGCTGCCAATTCCGGCACTTGATGGTGGACGTTGGTTTGTCACAGCGCTGTTTCGTGTCATTAAAAAGCAACTAACCAAGGACCTCGAAGAAAAGATTCAGGCGACCGGGTTCATCATTTTAATGGGCCTTGTGGTCCTGGTAACAATCGCGGATGTCACAAAACTCTTCTGATACTCCTAAAAAGCATCTACAGCGACGCTGGTGGATGTTGATTGTCTTGCCGATATGGGTGTTTGCCAGTTTGTTGCTGGCTCAGACGTTGATTGGTGGCCTGGTTGCCATTTTGAAGGCCGTGCACGCCCCGCTATATGCCATTAACGAAAGCGTGCTGACGACGACGCTGGCTGCGCTGATGTATGTGCTGACGCTGGGGATTGTCATCGGTGTCCCATGGTTGGTGAAACGCCGAAAAGTGACGACGCAAGATTTGGCACTTCGCGCAATGCCGTCGTGGACAGATATTTGGATGACACCTGTTGGGCTGGTCGTGTATCTTATTTTATCGGCATTCCTGATATATCTTGCGACTAATCTGCTGCCATGGTTTGATGCATCGCAGGCACAGGACACCGGGTTCAGTCAGTTAGGCCAGCGGTATGAATATATTTTGGCGTTTATCACGCTGGTGATCATTGCACCGGTTGCCGAAGAGCTGCTATTTCGCGGATACTTGTTTGGCAAGCTGCTAAAGTCGGTACCGGTATGGGCAGCAGTCATTGCAACCAGCCTGCTATTCGCTGCAGTCCATGGTGCCTGGAACCTGGCATTCGATACCTTTGCGCTCAGTATTGTGCTGTGTTTGCTGCGACTGAGCACGGGCAGTCTGTGGGCGCCGATGCTGTTGCACATGACGAAAAATGGTATTGCGTTTTATCTGCTCTTTATTAATCCGCTGTTATTGAATACACTAGGAGGATAATGCGCGTTACTCAACTGTTTACCAAAACCAGCAAATCTGTCCCGGGCGACGAAGTGTCAAAAAATGCCCAATTGCTGATTCAGGCTGGCTTTATCCATAAAGAAATGGCTGGCGTATATGATTATTTGCCGCTGGGTAGGGCTGTGCTGAACAATGTTGTTCAGATTATTCGCGAGGAAATGGACGCGATTGGCGGTAACGAAATTAGCCTAACTGCCTTGCAGCAAAAAGACGCGTGGGAAGCATCAGGGCGCTGGGATGATAGCGTGATGGACGTGTGGTTTAAGACAAAACTAGCCAACGGCAGTGATCTTGGGCTTGCACCAACGCATGAGGAACCGCTGACAAAACTTATGAAAAGTTTTATTAATAGCTATAAAGATTTGCCAGTGTACCCTTATCAGTTTCAGATTAAATTTCGCAATGAACTGCGATCAAAATCAGGGTTGATGCGCGGACGCGAATTCTGGATGAAAGATCTGTATAGTTTTAGCCGCAATCAACAGGAGCATGACGCATTTTACGAGAAAATTAGCGTTGCGTATGCGAATATTTTCGATCGATTGGGGCTTGGCGAATCGACATATAAAACGTTTGCGAGTGGCGGTAGCTTTGCTAAATATAGCCATGAGTTCCAGACAATTAGCCCTGTCGGTGAAGACACGATATATGTTCACGAAGGTAAGCGAATCGCGATTAACGAAGAGGTTTATAACGATGAGGTACTGGCTGATTTGGGGATTGCCAAGGATGATCTGGTTCAAAAAAGTGGTGTCGAAGTAGGGAATATTTTCACGCTTGGGACGAAGTTTTCTGATGCGCTTGACCTGACGTTTACAGATGAGGATGGATCCAGCAAAAAGGTTATCATGGGTAGTTACGGGATTGGCCCAAGTCGCCTGGTGGGGCTTATCGCTGAACATTTTGCAGATGACAAGGGGCTGGTCTGGCCTGAGAATGTGGCACCTGCCAAAGTATATTTAGTGAGCATTGGTAACGAAGATGCCATTGCACATGCCGACGCATTGTACGACGAGTTGACGGCCAAAGGCATCACCGTTTTATACGATGATCGTGATGTTCGTCCAGGTCAAAAATTTGCTGATAGTGAACTGATGGGAATTCCACATCGGGTCACTGTGAGTGATCGTCATCTGGCTGAAAATCAGTACGAATATACCGAGCGTACATCTGGCGAGACGAACATGTTGACACGCGACGAACTGCTTGCTAAACTGAGCTGAATGTAAATGCTCGGGCGGTGCTTACACTATATATAGCGTAGGTGTCCTTGATAAGGACACTGCATATGATAAAAAGAGAGATAACCAATTATTATGAAAAAATTATACCAAATCACCGCACAGGGCAAAAAAGAACTTGAGTCAGAGCTGAAGAAGCTAAAAGGTCGCCGCGGCGAAGTTGCCGAGAAAATTGCGAACGCTCGTGATTTTGGTGATTTGTCTGAGAACGCTGAATACGATGCAGCCCGTGAAGACCAGGGGCTGCTGGAAAGCCGCATCGCTGAGATCGAAGATATTTTGTTGAACGCTGACCTAATTAAAGCGGGTAGCAAATCAAAAGTATCGCTGGGCAGCAAAGTTGAACTAAAAACGGGTAACAAAACCGTCACTTACACTGTTGTTGGCCCAGTTGAGGCCGACCCATTGGAAGGCAAGATCAGCAACGAATCACCAATCGGCGAAGCCGTCTTTGGCAAAAAAGTAGGCGATAGCGCTGCTATCACGACACCTAAGGGTAATGTGACTTACAAGATTGTTAGCATCAGCTAATCTTATTTAAACCGCATTCTTGCACTGGCTACCTAAAGATACGTCTTTATTTGTCACATCGCCAAAGAACAGATATAATACACCTACGATGGCGACACTAAAAGATTTTCGGGATGAGCGACTGCGCAAGCTAAATGAACTGAAGCAGTTAGGTATTAATCCATACCCAGCCGATGCGCACCGGACCCACAATATGGGCGATATTGTCGCGAACTTTGAGAGCTTGGAAGGTCAGACGGCAACGGTTGCCGGGCGTATTACCGGTATCCGCAAGTTCGGTAAGCTTGCGTTTATCGTGCTGAAAGATTTTAGCGGTGAGATTCAGTTGTTTTTGGCCGAAGGCCAGGTCGCTGAACGTGACGCAAGCATTAGTCAGCTGTCGATTGCGGACTTGCCGCTGCTGGACACCGGTGATTTTGTCGAAGCAACGGGGGACATTATTAAAAGCAAAACAGGCGAGATTTCGATCGCTGTTAAAACGTTCCGTCTGCTCACAAAGTCACTGCGACCAATGCCAAGTGCTCAAGAAGGCTTTACCAACAAAGAAGAGCGTATGCGCCGCCGATACGTGGATATGAACGTCAACCAAGACGTCCGCGATCGTTTTGTACGCCGTAGTAAGTTTTGGCAAGCGACACGTGACTTTTTGAACGCGAACGATTTCATCGAAATTAATATTCCGGTACTTGAAACAACTGCCGGTGGTGCTGACGCGAATCCTTTCGTTACGCACATGGATGCGTTGGATCAAGACTTTTACCTGCGTATTAGCCACGAGTTACCATTAAAGCGTCTTTTGGTTGCAGGTTATGAAAAAGTCTATGACATCGGTGCTCGCTTTAGGAATGAAAATTATAGTGACGAGCATTTACCTGAACATATTGCCATGGAATGGTATTGGGCATATGCCGATTGGGAAAAGGGGATGGTATTTACCGAAAATATGATTCGCGCGATCTCTGATGCAACGTGGGGGACACGTCAGTTTACGTTATCGGACGGTAGTAGGATTGATTTTGGTCAGGATGGTGAACATTTCCCGCGGATCAGCTTTGTGCGGGTATTAAAAGATCAATATGGTATCGATGTGTTCAATTCCTCTATTGAAGATATTGCCGCGGCGCTTAAAACAAACGGCCTAGAGGTTGAGAAACAAGATAATCGCCAACGAAGTCTTGATAAATTATGGAAAAAGTATCGAAAAACACTTACAGGCCCAGCATTTCTAGTGGATATGCCAACATTCATGCAGCCGCTTGCAAAGGTCCAGGTTGCCAACCCTGACCTGACCGAGCAGTTTAACCTCGTTTTTGCCGGTAGTGAGATGTGCAAAGCATTCTCGGAATTGAACGATCCAATTGATCAATATAATCGATTCTTGGAACAACAAAACATGCGAGATAGCGGTGACGATGAGGCGCAGATGATGGACATCGATTACGTTGAAGCGCTTGAATACGCGATGCCTCCGGCATGCGGATTAGGCTTTTCAGAACGTATTTTCTGGTCACTTGAAGGCGTAACTGCACGCGAAGGCGTACCATTCCCACAACTGCGCGCCGAGATCGATTCGACGACTCGTGACATTTATCCAGACGTGAAGTTCGAATAATTACTTGCATTTATATAGTGGTACATACTATACTAAATATAGTAATTAACGAAAGGGTATTAAATTCATGACGCAAATCGCTGTATTTGTGGGCAGTCTTCGTGCTGACTCATTAAACAAGAAATTGGCCAAAAACTTAGAAGCTTTGGTGCCAGAGGGGACGACGTTTAGCTATGTCGATATCGCTGCACTTCCATTATTTAACGAAGAGTTAGAGGCCGAGTTTCCGGCACCCGCGAAAGCAATGAAAGACATTGTCGAAGCATCCGACGGTGTATTATTTGTAACGCCAGAATACAACCGCAGCATTCCTGGTGTCCTGAAAAACGCAATCGACTGGGGATCACGACCATGGGGCAGTAACTCGTTTGCTGGTAAGCCTGCGGGTATCGTCGGCGCCTCAGGCGGTATACTTGCGACTGGTCCTGCGCAGGCGCATCTTCGTAGCATCTTAGTGTATTTGAGCACTCAGTTGATGGGCCAACCCGAACTGTACGTCGCGCATGGTAACGCCGTGTTTGACGAACAGGGGACTGTTGTCGACACATCAAAAGAATCGTTCAAGACGTATATCGAGGCATTTGTTGCCCACGTTCAGAAATAAGAACACGTACATACATCAATAGGCGGCCATAACGGCCGCCTGTTTTTTGATAAAAGTCCGTATGTTATAAAAAATGCGCTAGTGCTAAAATAGATACAGTATCATGCGAGAATAAGAACGTAACACATGAGGCCTAGTTGGAGGGGTTGTTGATGATTGAAGTTCAGAATGTCACAAAAACATATGGAAAAAAGTCTGCGGCATTTGTTGCACTTGATGACGTCAGCTTTACCATTCCTGATGGTGCCAGTGTTGCGATTGTCGGTAAGTCTGGGTCTGGTAAATCAACCCTAATGCATGCAATTAGTGGTCTGGACCGTCCTGAAAAGGGTCAGATTGTGATTGATGGTGTTGATATTTTGAAATTGAAGCAAAAAGCAGTCGACACCTTTCGTTCGCAAAAAATCGGTTTTATTTTTCAGGCATTCTTTGTCCAGGCCAACGAAACCGCGTTCGAAAATGTTGCTTTGCCACTTGAAATCGCTAGTTTGTCCGCGGGAGCGCGTAAAAAACGTGTTCAGGCGGCACTGCGCGTTGTGGGCCGTAGCGATAAAGAAAAGCAAAA
>CALMQN010000029.1 GCA_937872185.1 uncultured bacterium | reverse complement strand
CAGGCGGGACTGAACACACCAAACGTCAAGCTGCTGTTCGAAAAACCATTTGGATTTAACTTGGATACAGCACAAGATTTTATTGAACGAACAGCGCAACATTTTAACGACGCCCAGATATATAGGATTGACCACTATATGGCAAAAGAAGTCGCGGCCGAGATTATTCGCCTTCGTTCGAATGCCGAGAACCATCATCACAGCTGGGGCAAGCAGTCGATCACTTCAATTGACATCGTGGCATCTGAGAGTATCGGCATCGAAGGCCGCTCGGTTTTTTATGAACAAACTGGGGCCCTTCGTGACTTTATTCAGGGTCACCTGATGCAGCTTCTGTCGTTGGTATTAATGGATGTTCCGACTGATTTTGATAATCGACAATTGTCGACGTATCGCCTACGGGCACTTGAACAACTGAACCTTGCCGATCCGGACGGTAGCATTCGTGCACAGTACGAGGGGTATCAAGACGACGCCCATAACCCCGGCAGCCTTACCGAGACGTTCGTCAACATGCGCCTGTCGAGTAGCGACCCAAAATGGCAGGATGTTGGGCTTCGTTTGGTAACGGGCAAGAACTTGCAGGACAAACGGACGTCAATCACCGTGACCTATACTGACGGGACGCAGGATGTGTTTGAGGAGGCAACAGTCGCGCCGGATGACGCCCGGTTACCTGACGCATACGAGCGTGTGCTGAAGGAAGCGATACTTGGTAATAAGGCAATTTTTACGTCGAGCGCCGAGATTATCAGGTCATGGGAGATTGTTTTTCCAGTTCAGCAGGCCTGGGAATTTGACGAGGACCCGCTGTCGTCATACCCCGCAGGTGCGGCCTGGCAAAACGTTACGGACTCTACGGTTAGCGTAGAATAAACAACACACTACGCTACATGTAGCGCGGCTCCTATTTTACATGCTACAATGGAGTTCCATGGAGGCGCAGACTAACATGGGACAAAAACAGAAATATATATTTGTAACTGGGGGTGTACTCTCGGGGGTAGGAAAGGGCATTACCGCAGCTAGCATTGGCGCAGTCCTGCAGGCTAAAGGAAGTGTCGTTTCGGTGCAAAAATGTGACCCGTATCTGAATGTAGATGCGGGTTTACTTAATCCCGCAGAACACGGTGAATGTTTTGTGACGCGCGATGGTGCCGAAACGGATTTGGATCTTGGTCATTATGAGCGTTTTTTGGATTTGGAATTGACGCGTAAAAGTACGACACTTTCCGGTCGATTGTTACTGGAATTATTGCAAGATGAACGTGCTGGTAAGTTTGGGGGCAAAACGGTCCAACTGGTACCGCACTTAACACAGGCGATTCAGCGCACTATTGTCGATGCAAGTACCGGATCTGACGTGCACATTGTTGAGATTGGGGGAACGGTGGGGGATTATGAAAGCCTGAGTTTTATCGAGGCAATCCGCGAATTTTCATCGAAAGTTGGTCGCGAAAATTGTTTGTATGTGCACGTGGTGTACGTGCCATTTATTGGCACCAGCAAAGAATTTAAAACAAAACCAGCCCAGAATGCCTTGAATGATCTGCGTGGATACGGCATTGTGCCAGACTGCGTGGTTGTACGTACAGATGATCCGGCGCCCGAAGCAGTCGCCGATAAGATTGCGCTGTTTGGCGGAATGGACAAGAATGCTGTCATATTGCTGCCCAATGCCGACACGGTATATCAGGTGCCACTGACTATAGCCGCAAGTGGCATTAATAAGCTGTTGTCTGATTTTACGGGCAATAAAACAAAGCCTAATATGGCCAAGTGGCAAAAGATTGTCGCGCAGCAGGCCAAGCGGCCAGTTAAAAAAGTGCGGATTGGCATGGTCGCGAAATACATGGACAACGATGATACTTATATATCAGTCACCGAGGCGCTCAAAGCGGCTGCCTGGGCCGAAAAGATCGATCTTACGGTTGAGTGGATTGATGCCACAAAGGCCAGCGAGACTGATTTTGCAGCCTGCGACGGCATTATAGTGCCCGGCGGATTTGGCGTACGTGGCATTGAAGGCAAGATTGCCGCCGCCGCATATGCATTAACGCACAATGTGCCGTATCTGGGTATTTGTTTGGGGCTGCAGGTGGCTGTTATTGCCAGCAGCCGCATCGGAGGGCTGAAAAAGGCCAATAGTACAGAGTTTGAGCCGCTTACTAAGCAAAACGTTGTCTACATTATGGAGGGTCAGCAGGGTAAAGAATCGACCGGCGGCACGCTTCGTTTGGGCAATTACAAGGCTAAACTTAAAAAAGGATCAACCGTTGCCAAAACATATGGTAGCCAGGTTGTGACCGAACGGCATCGTCACCGCTATGAAGTGAATCAAGACTTTTTGAAGGAAATTCAAGCCGGAGGATTGGTTGTTAGTGGCACGTCACCCGATGGCAAGCTGGTTGAATACATCGAAGCCCCAAAAAACGGGTATTTTGTTGCCACCCAGGCACACCCTGAATTCCGGTCGCGCCCGGACCGTGCGCACCCACTATTCCAGGGGTTAGTCCACGCATCTAGCCTTGACAAATAAAAGCATAAGTGCTATCATTGCAAGTATAAACAAGGCATACACAAACATGAACGACCAAGAAAATCAAAACGATCTGCACCTGGACGACCACTCAGTTGTTACTTTCTTACTCGAGCATGTCAAAGGCCTT
>CALMQN010000028.1 GCA_937872185.1 uncultured bacterium | reverse complement strand
TAACAGATCGCCGTCAGGGGCATTAATGCCCACTGTGCAATCATAAAGAAGCTACGGTGTCGCTTATAGCGTTCGGGGCGCGGCGGTAGCATCTTGAATGCCAAGAACACCATAACCACCAGACCAACCAATGCAACCTGCTGAATAGTACTGACGACATCTGGCAGTTGGTGCGCCACGACGTCCTGATATGCGCGATTATTGATCAAAAGTGGTACCCATGCCCCCACTGCCACGATGATCGACACACTTGCGGCTGTGACATAGCCGTCAACCAGCGTCAGAAAGGCTGCAAGGCCTGATCCGAACGGAACGTTACGCTTGGACGAAAACAGGCGATCACCCACGTACGCGACGTCTGAAGCCCCATACATCCAGCGTCGCAGCTGAATAAACTGGGCTTTAAGCGTCTTGGCATAGGTATCGTCCAGCACCGCATCCTGATAAATCGGCACATACACAGGGGTGACGTTATAATTTCCGTTAAAGTAAAAATAGCTGCGCCAGTACTGATGTCCGTCCTCGACAATCGTTCGCGTGCTCCACCAGTTCATTTCGACCAATGCTTCCATTGGTTGTGAGTGCGAAGCAAAGTTGCGCAGCACGTGTGGGCGCATCGATGAAATGATATTCCAAAAGGTATTACCGGTTGCTACCACGCGCATTGGCGCCGGTACATCCCAGATATTGTTCAAAAACAAAGCAATCGGCTGATACGATAGGTGTTTGCGATCTTCGTGGACCACGTATTCGTATGCCACGTAATCAAAATACGTTGTGTGTGGACGATTATCTGAATCCAGGGATGTCACAATGACGTTTTTATAGTCGATTTTCTTATCGGTAAACCACTGTTCCATCTGTTTGCCGGCATAGGTGATGTTGCCACCCTTACCGACTACCTCGTCCGGCAGATCACGGGGGTGTTTGATGGTCACAAATGCCGCAAATCGCGTCCCAAACTTCTTCTCCAGGCGCGCCGCCGTGCGTTCAATCCCCTCGCCACCGCGCTCTTCATACGCCAGGGCAACTACCAATTTGTCGTTATCATATGTCGAGTTTAAAATTGAGCGGATGGTCGGTTCGATGACCTCAAACGATTCGTTATAGGCAGCAACAATCACCAAATGATACAAATCTGACGGTTTTGGAAATGCTGCTGGATCAGCTGCTGCCAAGCGCAGATTATCAACATGCGCTGCAGCACCAAACTCCTTAGAGTGGCCAGCTTGGCGCAGGTCATATGACGCAGCCGGATCCTGAAAATCTTTCAAACGCTGTGACCAATTGATCTTTTGGGCTTTCGCCAACCGATTATACCCACCAACCGTGTGATAAATAATGCCAACCGCCTTCACAACCAGCGTAATAATAATTAGCATCAGATAAATCGCCGCCAGCAGTGGCGAAATCAATGACAACACGATCAGCAGAACGAAGGCGCCGTAACTGAGCGTCGCGGGCAACATCTCGAACAATCGATATTTTAGTGTTCGCTTGCCCAAAGGCATTTCGAGGTCGATCATATTACGACGGTGACCACACGTTCAAAACGGCAAACGTTGTCATCCAGGCCAGCAAAATGATAGCAACACCCAACCATGCAAACAGGATGGCCAGTGAATGGCCCTTGATCAGCAAGATTTTGACTGCAAGTGCCGTGTGTAGCACCGCAGCAAACAGCCCAAACACACTAAAACTCAGCAGATAAAACCACTGGTCGCGGTACAAATGCGTCACGCCAAACGCCGAATAATGTGACACCAGCTGTAGTTCGCTAGGACGCACACTCACGCCAACATAAATCATGTACGCGATCGCCAGCAGTATCAGCCCGGCGCACAAAAACAACAGGTACCTATTGGCGATAAGAAGTCCGAATGATTCTTGAATAATTTTTTTCATAATTTTGTGATGTAACCGTGGAGCCGCTGTCCGGATTTGAACCGGAGACCTACGCTTTACGAAAGCGCCGCTCTACCAACTGAGCTACAGCGGCACGCTCATGCGATCATCGATTATTATAGCATCCCTGACAGCGAAAATAAACGCTCCCTCCCCTGTTGCGCCAAAGTCCCAAAACTGTTAGAATGTTTTGAGTTCACCCTACATACGGGCTCGTAGTGAAGGGGTTATCACGCCTCCCTGTCACGGAGGAGATCGCCGGTTCAAATCCGGTCGAGCCCGCCAAGATATTTACAAATACCGCTTTTTGTGGTATTATTTTATTTGTAGGATCACCGAACAAAGGAGACGAAATGCCCCAGCAGTTCAGTGGTGGAGATGAGGCAGTCGAAGCACTCAAGACGCGCGACCTCAACAACCTCACGCCCACCCTCGAGTGGATCGATGCCTTCCTGGAGATGGAGTTCAACAGTCCCGCGCGCACTGCGCTTGGGACGAACTCTGGCCAGTGGCAAGAGATCACCGAGCGGTTCACGGATCACGGCTTCACCATGTACGCCAACGAGAGCCCAAACTTCATCGAGAGTGACCCGCTAAACCACGCGGGCTACATCATCGGTCAGTTCATGGCCATCCTGACCGTTTTCTCGACCGAGAAGCTGTCGGGCGCTCAGTTCGTCATGCGACTCTGCAAGGATTGGCTCAAGACGTTCGCGTACGCCAAGGTGACGTAATCCACCGCCCATCGGATGTCCCCACTTCTCTCGCGAGAAGTCGAGGATGTCCGGTGGGCATCTTCATGTCTGAAAATAGTCCCACACCTGCCCCGTTACGGCCCGCCAAGAGATCATTTACAAATACCGCCAAATGTGGTATTATTTTTATATGTCCACCCCTGAAATTCCTTCTCCTCTGCTTCCTGATTTTGGCCACATTGGCGCTTACGAAGAGTGGGCCATGAAGTACTGGATACATCCACCAGGTAGCCTCGAGGCTCAGCTTCACGCTCGGGCAAAGCTCGATGAAGAAACAGATGAACTTATTCAGGCGATCTTAAATGGTAACCCCGAAGATGTGATCAGTGAAGACGGTGATGTGCTGTGGTCAGCCGCCGCCTCTGCATCAAATGCCGGTATTACAATCACCGAGGTGCTGACTTCGGCTTTCCCGATATACTTTAACGCCGAAAGACCGATTGACACCCAAACTGTCGATTATGTCGCGCTAACGATGCTTGATGGAATTAGTATCAAAGATGTGCAGGATTACCTTACTGGCAGCGAAAGAGTGCTGGGCAAAGCCGCGAAGCAATGGTTTAACCTGAAAGAAACAGTCAACATCCCACACACAACATTTGCCGACGTTTTGATTAGCTTAAAGCGTATTGATGCGGCCAACGCGTTACTCACCCTAACGCTTTTGACAAGTTATATCGCTCAACAGTACGGACAAAAGGGCCTAAAGGCCGTAATGGAAGCGAATTATAAAAAAATCGAGCAAAGAGTTCAGACTGGCAGCACGGTGACAAAACAGCCGCGTCGCATGGTTACGCCAAGATAAGTTAAACCTCGATTCGCCGAAATTTGCCAAGAGATTATACCTCTGCACCCGCAGAGTTATAACGTATAAAAATTGCCTAAACCTAGTTTTTATGGTATTTTATATTTTATGATTTCATCACCCAATGAAACACTTTCCGATGCCGAATATGCCGGTCAATCATTTTCGGTTAGCGAATACTTGTCTCGTCGCGTGACCGAACCGTCATTTGTGATGGTCGAATTTGGCCACGCTGGGTTCCCTGTCGTCGACCAACAACCGGCATTCACTGGTGAACGGGCGTACATCGGCATCGAGGCATGGCTGCGCGACACACACGAAGCAGGCCGATCACGCATAGCGACCGAACAAAAAGCGCGTCAATTTGGCGAGCACGTGTTTTATATTGACCAATTGCTGAGTGGTGTCGTCCACCGCGAAAACGACGAAAGCCCCAGCTGGTATGACGGCGCCTACAACCCCGCTACACTACTCCCCGATCAGGCCGCTGATGAAGTCTTTGCCAGCAACGTGCTGTGTGACCCGCACATCGCGTATAGCCGTGAACGAACAGCTGCGCTGCTAGGCGAGATGAGCCGGGTTCTGCGCAGTAACGGTATCATGGTCATGCGCGAAACGATCAAACCCCACCGATTACGTCATGTCGATGACGCGCTCCTCGCTGAACACAACTTATCCCTATCAGCTCGGATCGAACCAGATGCAACCGATACGTGGGCAGCACTCGAGACATTTTTTAAACCTCCCAATGACAGAGGCCTTCGCCCCGATCCAGGCAGCCGCTATCTGATCGTCACCAAACGCTAGTATAGCTTTTCGTCATCATGTAACTTTTCGTCCAGCTGAATCGCCTTTTTCATTCGGCGGGCACGCTGTTTTTTCATTTTGGCTGATGCTGATGCAGCGGTGAATGCCTGCGTTTGTAATTCGGTTTTAAACTTTAGATAACTTTCCAGACGAACGGCCGTAAGTGACCCGTCCATCACAGCACGGCGGACCGCGCAATTAATTTCTTTCGTGTGGCTACAATTTCGATACTCACATTCACGCGCCAGTGTTTCAATATCACCAAAACTTTTTGCCAAAAACTCTTCTGCGCCCCACAATTGCAATTCACGTATACCCGGCGTATCAATCATCATACCGCCGGTCGGCAGCACAAATAGCTCGCGGTGGCTGGTCGTATGTCGACCCGTCGAATCACGCTCACGAATGGCTGCCGTTTTTTGCAGGTCTTTGCCCAGTAGCGCATTGGTCAGTGTCGATTTACCAACGCCCGATGATCCCAGCAGCACCGCCGTCTTGCCGGCACCTATCATATCTGCAATCA
>CALMQN010000027.1 GCA_937872185.1 uncultured bacterium | reverse complement strand
CGACAAGCGTGACAGCGATGTTGCTGGTGCCAAGGGCAACCAAGAGCGCTTTTACTTGCTGAAGCCTGTTAAACGACCATAGTTTGTTGTGGCCCACTGGCTTTAAGTGGTATAAATAAGACAGAACAACCATAAGATCACTGGGGGGCATAGATATGGGCATAACACTTCGCAGAACCGTTGGCACACTGGTAATAGGTGCATTTGTAAGTATAATCGCGACATTATTTGGTAGTCAGGCCACGTTTGCGGCGACGACCGTCGATGTGCCACTGACGCCAACTGCACAGGCTAGCGCGAAAAATGTATTGGTGACGGTAACGGGCACGGACATCCGCGTTCAGTTTGATTATGATTTGGCGAATGGCGCGCCAAGTGCCACCGTTGATATTGCGCTGAACGATCGACAGTCATTTGGTATCGTGAGCGTCACTGGCCCTGGCCGATATGATCAAACAATCACCAATGTGCTGCCTGGCAGCTACAGTCTGTTTGCCGTTATATCGGGCATGGTGCCAGACTATCCATTGAAAGACCCAGCAACCGGCCAGCAGCAAGTGATTGTGATAAAGCAAACCAGCCCTTGTTCGGAGCGACGCGGTAAAGAGCGTGATGGTCGGGGTGACCGCTATGGTGACGATCGACGTCGACGCGGCTAAACGTTAAAGCGAAATTCAACAATGTCACCGGGGCGCATGATATATTCTTTGCCCTCGGTGCGCATTTTGCCAGCGGCTTTGGCCGCTGTTTCTGACCCTGCTACGATCAGATCGTCGTAATCAACAATGGCAGCGGCAATAAAACCACGTTCGAAATCGCCGTGAATAACACCGGCCGCCTGGGGCGCAGTCGCGCCTTTTTTGATTGTCCAAGCGCGGATCTCTTGCTGACCGGCCGTCAGGTAACTTTGCAGTCCCAATATGTCGTACGCAGCGTGGACCATTTGGGCCAGCCCCGTCTCTTTGACGCCATAACTTTCCAGCAGTTCTTGTGCATCGGCCTGGGGTAACCCCTTAATTTCGTCTTCTAATTGGGCGCATACAAAAATTGTTCGCGCCGGTGCGACCAGGGCCGATAATTCGGCCTTTTTGCTGTCGTCAACCAGTGTTTTTTCGTCGACGTTAAAGGCATAAATGACGGGTTTGGCGGTTAGTAAGTGCAGGTCGGCAATCTGTTCCAGGTTAAGATCTGGCAGTGAGGACAGGGGAGTGCCAGCGTTCAGGTGCGTTAGCAAACTTTGTAAATATTCGGCCGCTGCGCGTGACGCCGGGATGGCCTTGGACTCTTTGATGACTTTCGGCAGACGTGTTTCGATGGTTTGGATGTCGGCCAAGATCAGTTCGGTGTTGATGATTTCGATATCAGATTTGGGGTCAACCAGATCATTGACGTGGACGATGTCATCGTTATGAAAAGCGCGCACAATGTGAACGATGGCATCACACTGACGGATATTGGCCAAAAACTTGTTGCCCAGACCTTCGCCCTTGCTGGCACCAGCGACCAGTCCCGCAATATCAACAAAGGTGACCGTTGCCGGGATTATTTTGGTTGATCCGTACAAATCGGCCAGGTGTTGCAGACGTTCGTCGGGAACGGCCACAATACCCGTGTTTGGTTCGATCGTGGCGAAAGGATAATTAGCCGCCAAAATGTCATTATTTGTCAGTGCGTTAAATAGTGTCGACTTGCCAACATTTGGTAGTCCGACGATCCCGATGGACAGGCTCATACTTTACCTTTCTCTCTGAATAAGGTAGATTTTTAACTCCGCGATTGCTATAGATAGGCTCATTCTTGACCTTTCCAGTGACTAAAACAGCTGTTAAGGGTATTTGACCCCATATGGTGACCTCCTGTGGACTTGCTATAACTTTATTAATAACCCGCTCAACAATATGTTTCTTTTGCTGAAAGGTAACTTCGCCAAGCTTCCTGGTAGCTTTAGCAACGAGTACATCAACATCTATTTTACCACTTATACCCCTGTTTGTTGAGGCCGATGGGAGCTGTTTCTGGAGTTCTTCAACTTGCCTATTTACTATTTGTACCTGCTCTTCAAATAAATCTTCTGGGAGAAGACCTTTGCCATAAGCTTCAACATATCGCTTACGCTCATTCTCAAGCCCTGTGAGCTTCTTCTTGATAGAATTGGCATTGGTCTTCGTTCTCATTGTTTTTTGCTTATCAAGCCAGCTCTGAATATGATTTCTGGCAAGCTCAGGATCGGTCAATAGGTCTTTAGTCTTTGCCCACACCAA
>CALMQN010000026.1 GCA_937872185.1 uncultured bacterium | reverse complement strand
CTATTTACCAATTGGCACTCCGTCATTTTTTGTACAGCAATTTCACGTCGCTATCTGACTTTACGAAGAAAGACATCCTGACACGGGGCGCATCAATGCTATCACTCGCCTTTACCCCCATCGATCGTTACGTAAAGCGCTTCGTAAAAAACAAACGTCTTCAGCAAATCTTAGAATACCCAATGGTGTTTCTGGGGACTTCACCGTTTAGGGCACCTGCCATTTACAGTCTCATGAGCGCACTCGATTTTCGTCAAGGCGTATTTTATCCCATGGGCGGCATGTACACTATTATCTCAAGCCTAGAAACCATTGGTAAAAACCACGGTGTCCGCTACCACTATAATAATGCCGCTAGCACTATCACAACAAAGGATGGTCAGGCAACTGGCGTCACGCTCGAAGATGGTCGACATGTTACAGCCGATATCGTCATATCAAACGCAGACCTACACTTTACCGAAACAGTCTTATTGTCTGATAAGGACCGGTCGTACCCACAACGCTATTGGGATAAGCTGCAGGCCGGGCCGTCAGCGCTCCTACTGTATCTGGGTATCAAGGGGACGCTTCCTAACCTTGAGCATCACACGCTTTTATTCGTCGATGACTGGAAAGAAAACTTTGCCGCGATATACGACACAAAAACGTATCCCGACACTGCATCCATTTATATCTGCAAACCAAGTGGCATCGATCCGTCTGTTGCGCCAAATGGACACGAGAACCTGTTCGTCCTCGTCCCTCTGCCCCCAGGTAAGGACCTACAGCTTGACGCACAAAAGCAACTAACCGATCGCTATCTTGACCAGATTGCTCGGATGATTGATGTGCCTGACTTACGAGAGCGGATCGTCTTTTCGCAAACATTTGGGCCAAACGATTTTATGACCAAATTTCATTCTTGGCAATCGACCGCACTTGGCCCATCACATGTGCTCAAGCAGAGTGCGCTTTTTAGAACACCAAATATCAGCAAAAAAGTATCTGGCCTTTATTATGTCGGTGGCAGCACAACTCCTGGCATTGGGCTGCCGATGTGCTTGATTGGCGCAGAGTTGATTTACAAGCGCCTGTCGGGTGACAAAAAAGGCGGACCCGTTAATCGCATTGATAGTATAAGCGATGAACGAGCGTGATGCAGTGGCTCTATCTTATCGGACTCGTCATCTCGATCGGTGGGCTGCTGATGATTGATTGGCGTCACAAATTAGCATTCTTCAAATTTCCTCGGCGTGCGGCAGTGACGATTGGCATCGCCATGAGCCTGTTTATTATATGGGACCTGTTGGGCATTCACGCAGGCGTCTTTTTTAGCGGAGGCTCAGCTTACAGTCTGCCCTTTATGATCGTGCCAGATTTCCCTATCGAGGAGCTATTCTTCTTGTTCTTGCTAAGTTACGTAACACTCCTGCTGTATATCGGCTTAAGGAAACGATGGAAACCTACGTCTTAATCAATATATTTTTTCTGTGCTTGGTGATCCTGTGCCTAAGGATCACTCACATTAACCGTGCGCAACTCGTGACACTTAGTATTCTTATCGTCATGACCGCGTTATTTGATACGATCATCGTAGGGCTTTCAATTGTCGGGTACGATCCCGAGCGAATATCCGGAATTTTTATTGGCATTATCCCTATCGAAGATTTCTTTTATGCGCTGATGGCGGCCTTGGTCGTACCGATCATTTGGGATAGACTAGAGAAACGATATGATCAACAGCATTAAAAAATTATTCGTAATCTCGCGACCAATATCATGGCTGAACACCGCCTATCCATTTGCCGCGGGCTATATCATTAGTGGAGGGACGCTTGACCTGACGTTTCTTATTGGAACTCTCTACTTCTTAGGACCATACAATTTATTAATGTACGGCGTTAATGATGTCTTCGATTACGAATCTGATATCCGCAACCCCAGAAAAGGTGGCATTGAAGGCGCCGTCACTGCCAAAGCCTTTCATCCGACTATCCTGCGCGCAGCAGCACTTACGAATATTCCCTTTTTAATTGCACTGCTGATGCTCGGTACACCGCTCTCAGCCGCGACGCTACTCGTCGTAACATTCTTCGTTATCGCCTACAGTATCGCCAAGCTTCGCTTTAAGGAACGCCCATTTCTTGACTCATTAACGTCGAGTATCCACTTTGTTGGTCCGCTAGTATTTGCACTCGCCCTCACTGGTACAATCGCCGAAGGTACGGTGATTATCATCAGCTTCCTGCTGTGGGGCATGGCAAGCCACGCATTTGGGGCAGTACAAGATATCATTCCAGACCGGGCTGGCGGATTATCATCGATCGCGACAGTACTGGGTGCACGGAGTACCGTTTTACTATCGCTAGGGCTCTACACGGCAAGTATCGTGACACTGGCACTACAAGGCCCGTACGAAGCAATCGTCGCGGCCGCTGGATGCGTGTACATCTTTAACTTACTGCCTTACGTCGGCGTGACCGACCGTACATCAGAAACAACGCGACCGGGCTGGCGACGTTTCATATGGCTTAACTTCTTTGTTGGCTTTGTCGTCACTATGACGTTGATCGCTGATCAAATCTTATAGCATTATTTGCTGGTTTTAGTGACTTCTCGGTGAATCGACTCAATCAACTGCAATTGTTTGTTGTGGATCTCCATCAGCTCTTCAATTTCTTTCTTGGCACGGAGGTTCGTCTCATAATCATGCTTTGCCATGGCTGAACTAATTGCATCTTGGCGTCTTGCCGCAATAAGCAAGATTGATCCCTGCAAAGCCGCTAGCGTCGATAGGAACAGGTTTAGCAAAATAAATGGATACGGATCCCAGTGGAGGATCGGCGCAGCCGTATTAAGTGTTGCCCATATTGCCATAAACAACACGAATAACGCAACAAAGGGCCAGCTGCCCATGCCATTGCGCACCACGTCAGCGGCACGATCTCCGGGAGTTAAGGTTGATTTTTGTTTTCTATGCCAGTTGTAGATCATTGTATTAGTATACTGTAAAAGTTAAAATGCCGCTTGTTGCTGTTCCAGTTGAGCTCCGTCGTCACTATCATCGATATCCAACTGATCAAGATCTGTCGTGGCCGTATCTAGATCGGCCGCTTTGGTAATCGTAATTGGCTGCGCCTGCGCGGTCTGCGCCGTGTCGGTGGCCTTCTGCGTCGCAGTCATGCTGTGATAAAACGTCAGCCCAAGTGCGGTCACAACGCCAGCGACGACCACGATAATGATAGCTTCGATAATTGTGAACCCAGATTTCGTTTTCATTATTGCTTAACCTCAGTTGACGCTTGATCGTCAGATGGCTGGACCGACTTTATTCCCGTGATCAACTCTTTAACTGCAGATCGGTATGCCGTCACGGCCTCGATCTTAGATAGGCGCTGATTGCGGAACGCTTGAATCTCTGCTTTCGGACCATCAGATTCACAGCTAAACGTTGCGCCTGTCGATAACGTGTCAACAGCGGCCTGCGCGGCAACTCGTTTTGTTTCGACAGTCGCGACTAACTCGTCATAATTCGTAAGCACGTTGCCCTTCGCCACGTAAAATGCCTTGGCCTTTGTGGCGGCCTCAGTAATGCGGTCAACGTGCTTCTGGCTGCGTTCGACAATACGGTCCATGACAGAATTAACATTGCTCTCGCGTAGTTGGCACACCTTCAGCTTGGTCGTGCTCAGACGCTCCTTCTTCACTTCCTGTCGCTCCTCGCGGACCGTCGTCGATTTGTCTTCTTGTGTTGTCTCTTGTTCAGGCTCTGACTCGGTCGTCTTTTCGGTTTCAGTTTGTGTTGTCTTCTCGGTTTCGACCTTTGTCTCTGTCGATTCTTTAGCCCAAGCGGCGGCTGGTACTACCGCAGCTACGACAGCAAATACCAGTGCAATTACCCATACTTTCTTACCGTTTGAATGCTTGTTCACTAGCCGTTTCTCCTTTGATTGATATTATGTAGCTTACGCTTATTACGATAGAAAATAAAGACCCACTAGGTCGCCTTATGCGAACGCCGCTGATGCTTTGTGCTACCGAATTTACGATGGAAAATGTCGCCGCCCCAAAACCCGAGCGTCAAGGCAAGCGCCGTCACATAAAGTGGCACCGGGGTTTCGAACCACGATGTACTTAAGATATTATCAACAACCTGCGTGAATGTCTGCGGGGTTGCTGCGTTAGTCACCTCAACGGCAGACTCACCTGTGGCGGCCTTGTTGCTCTGATCGGTCAATTGAATATTAATATTATAGACACCAGAACTAGCGTAGCGAACCTTGACGGATTTGTAACCTGGAGCATTCATACTGATAAGCGTCGTGTCGCCACTTCCCCACTTAAAATTGATGGCATACGGCGGCTTACCGCCCCACACTAGCACCCCAATCTTATGGTCCTGATTAGCGTCGATTGATCGCGGTACACATACAACGGCAACATGAGGGTCACCACCGGTGAGTAGTGTACTGCTTGGTTGATAGGAGTCACACTCCGATGGGCCCGTGGTCACACCGGGAATAATCAGCGGGTTTTCCGGCAAGATTGGCTGCTCAGGTTGTACGACTGGGTCTTCGTTGACAATTTCAAATGTGACCGTTACGGCTGATGTGTCTGGTCCTGCCTGGTTAAGATTGTCATAATTTTTAGCAGTCAGTATGTTCTGACCCAGGGATAGCTGGACTGACACCAGAAAGGCCCCTCCTGCAGTACAGATAGTTGATCCTGCTAGGCTGGCATTATTCTGAATAACGACAAATGAATTTGGAAAACAGGTCCCGGAAACATCTGTTGGATTAAGATTTGCAATCGTCGTCCCGCTTATCGGTGATGTGATCGTTGCCCCGTCAGTCGGCGGTGGTCCGCTTACGACCAAACCAACCGTCACCGATCCACTGCTGCTTAGGTGGCTGGCACTGACAAGGTTCTGACTGATCACTAAGAAAAAGCCCACGATCACCAAAATACCAACCAAGGCAACGTGTGAGCTATGGCGAACGTGTATCAACGACCCCGTATGCTTGTGATCCACTAAACGAAAATGGCGAAGAACCGATCGCTTGCCATGGACAAGCTTGACCGCTGTTTTTGACGCTGAATTAGCCTTTTTTCTTATCGTTTTTTTTGTTTTTTGTGGTGTTTTCATTTTTTGCCTTAGCGATAATACGCCTATTGTACACTTTTATCAGGCGTGAGGCAATAAAGACAAGCGTGATGAGACCGAGTATAACGACCGCAAGTAATTTATACGGAATGACCCAGAATGTAATGGTGTTAGTGATTGCCTGGCCTGTCGTACCATACCCAATGGTCAGGTTGGCAGTATAGGCGCCGATCATCCAGCCGTCGGCCTTAAATTCACCGTCAAAACGACGGATGCTATCAGGCAAAGCATTTGATTTGGTGTCGTTGACCGGTACACTGCCCACTAAATTGCCAAACATGTCAGTAATTTCGATGGTACCAACAGGCTTAACATGAATGTTGCCATCGTTTTTGATACGCGTCACAAACCCGATGGGGCTTGATTCAAATAATGACGTCTGATTACCGTTATTCGCACTATAAAATGACTCAAGACTTGCCGTTTCACTGATGTCACCCGCCACGCGAATCAGCAACAGCATTCCCGCGCTGGCAGACAAACCGACGCCGCTATCCTCTAGTGCTGGTGGTCGTCCTGAAAAACGAATGACGCCGTAGTGGCCGCCCGGTTCGGCATCGGCCGGAATCGTTACGGTGGCGGTCAAATTGCGTGATTCACGCGTATCAAGCGTAAAACCAGGGAGTGCCGCGATCCAGCTGGTAACAGATGCCGTCGCAGGCAGCGTATCATCAATCAAAACACGCGGCGAGCCTGTTTCGCCCTGGGACGTAAAATCATTGATCGATGTTGTGTAGGTCAGCTTGGTTAAGGTGACGTTCGTCACTTTAATTTTCAGCGTATAGGTCTTGCCGGGTTCGCCGTTCAGTTCGACCAAAGCAGGGCTAATCTCGATTCCCTGGGCGGCATCACCCGTTGATTGGGCGTGAGCAGGTACGCTCACGCCAAGTATCGCCACAAATGCAGCCATCATGATGGCGCCGAGTGTTGATCGATAGAGGACGCGGATGTTCATTAAAAGTTAGCCGTTGCAACGTATGTCAAAGTTGTTTGATAGCTACCTGGAGGCGTCACGCCATCAATGTTTGCAAGGTAGCTAACGGTAAATTTGTTCGCATTGCTTGCACCACCGACAGAGGCAATTGACTCACCTGACCCGAAGCGGAACGAATCGGCTGTGTTGTAATTAGCTGCGGCCGTAGCTGTGCCGGTACCACTTACTGCGACACCAACGCTCGGGGTCGTATTAGCGACCAGGTTAAGCCCAAATTGCTTAGCACCAGGACTAGATGCCGCGTTGGACGCCAGCGCCGTAATAGTATTTGCACCAGATGTCAGCGTTGCACCGCTAACAGTGACTGTGTATCCACTTGATCCGTTGGTAGACGCTGCCATCACTGATGTACCCGTAGATGCAGATGTCGTTGAACCAATACCAAGGTTAACAGTGCTCCCCGATACTGTTCCACAGTTTGTTCCAGTAATACTAGTACCTGTGCAGAACGTCAGTGTTTCATCAACAGCAAGTGATACAACCACCTGGGTAGCGGTCGAGACCGCAACGTTACCGGCGTCAATCGCACCTGTAAAGTTTGATGCCGAGTACGTCGTCATGCGGA
>CALMQN010000025.1 GCA_937872185.1 uncultured bacterium | reverse complement strand
AAGGAGAAGAAGTAATGGCTATTAAACTATACAACCCAACTACTCCTGCTCGTCGCGGTATGACCAGCGAAGATTACAGTGAAATTACAACCCGTAAACCACTGAAAAGCCTCGTTAAAAGCAAGAAACAAAACGCTGGACGAAATAACACTGGCCGCATTACCGTGCGTCACCGTGGTGGTGGTGTCAAGAGACACTATCGTCTGCTTAATCACAAACTTGCACCCGGTTTGACAGTTACTGTTGAAGAAATTGAATACGACCCAAACCGTAGCGCACGTATCGCACGTGTGAAAGACCAACACGGTCTGTACCACTACATTTTGGCCGACACTTCAATGCAAAAGGGTAAAGTGATCGTCAGCGGCGAAGAGGCTCCAATCGAAAGCTCTAACCGTATGCCACTTTCTCGTATCCCTGTCGGTACTCAGATCTACGCGATCGAAATTACCGCTGGTAAGGGCGCTCAAATGGTACGATCAGCTGGTACAAAAGCGCAGCTGATGGCCAAAGAAGGCGACTACGCACAAGTACGTTTGCCATCTGGTGAAGTTCGTCGTTTCCGTCTGGAAGCAACGGCTGCAATCGGAGTTGTTGGCAACGTTCAGCACCAAAACGTAAAAATTGGATCTGCCGGTCGTAATCGCCGCAAGGGTATCCGTCCGGCTGTTCGTGGTATTGCCATGAACGCTGTCGATCACCCACACGGTGGTGGTGACGGTGGTGCACACGGTGTGGGCCGTACGCCAAAGACACCATGGGGTCAATTGACCCTTGGATATCGTACTCGCCGTCGTAAAGACGTCAGTAAGTTGATCGTAAAGACTCGCCATGATGCGAAGAGGAAGAAGTAACCATGAGTCGTTCACTTAAAAAAGGCCCATTTGTTGATTTCAAGCTCGCTAAAAAAGTGGCGGCTTTATCAGCGGATGACCGAACTATCATCAAGACCTGGGCTCGTGCCAGCACGATTAGCCCAGAAATGGTCGGACGTACGATCGCCGTGCACAACGGTAAAGTACACGTTCCTGTCCTGGTTTCGGAAAACATGGTCGGACACAAACTCGGTGAGTTTAGCCCAACCCGTAAATTCCGCAAACACGGTGGAAAGGACAAGAAGTAATGGCTGACCAATTAACAATTCGAGCATATGCAAAAGGTATCGATCAGACACCTCGTAAAGTAGCCCTGGTTGCAAGCCTAGTCCGTCGCCGCACTGTGGCTGATGCACTTGTTATCTTGTCACACACGCCAAAGCGCGCTGCAATGCCTGTCATTAAAGCGATTAAAAGTGCTGAAGCAAACGCGATTAACACGCACGGCCTTGACGGCAAGACATTGGTCATTTCGACTTTGTCTGTCACTGCCGGTGTTCGCCTGAAGCGCTTTAAGCCTGCTGCCCGTGGACGTGCCCTGCCTTTTGAAAAGAAGTCAGCAAACATCCTGGTTGAAGTTACAGGTGACGTTAAGCCTAAGAAAAAGCCAGCTGAAAAGCCAGCTGTGAAAGCAGAGGAGAAATAACATGGGACAAAAAGTAAACCCAATTAGTTTCCGCTTGCAAGTCCACAAAAACTGGGATTCTCGCTGGTTTGCACCCAAACGAGACTTCGCTAAGTGGTTGAAAGAAGACATCTTGATCCGCGAACTGATCGAAAAGCGCTTTGAAAGTCGCCCAACGATTAACCGTATCGAGATCGAACGTTCAGCAAACTTAATCACTATTACGATTCACACCGCTAAGGCTGGTGTCGTTATCGGACGTGGTGGTGCTGGTGTCACTGAACTAAAGACTGCAATCGAAAAAATCGGCAGCTTGCCTGTTCGTATTAACATCGAGGAAGTAAAACGTCCAGAACTTGCGGCAAAATTGGTTGCTGAGAACATCGCACGTCAATTAGAGCGTCGTGGAAACTTCCGCCGCGCAATGAAGATGGCAGCTCAAAACACAATGGCCGCTGGCGCAAAAGGTATTCGTATCCAAGTTGCCGGACGATTGAACAATGCTGAAATGGCACGCCGCGAAAAGGTGATTGAGGGATCAGTCCCACTACACACCCTTCGCGCAGATGTTGACTTTCACACGGCACGTGCAAATGCGCCCGGTGTTGGTATCATCGGTGTCAAAGTATGGATTTATAAAGGCGAAAGGAGCTAATCGATATGTTGTTACCTAAAAAATCAAAGTATCGAAAAGTTCGTAAAGGCAAGAACGACGGCGTAGCTAGTCGTGGCCAATACATCGCTTTTGGTGATTACGCACTGCAGTCACAGGGTAATGAACGCATTACCAGTCGTCAAATCGAAGCCTCACGTCAAGCTATGACTCGTCACATCAAGCGTGGTGGTAAGATCTGGATCCGTATCTTCCCACATACTCCTGTTACGCGTAAGCCACAGGATGTCAAAATGGGAAGCGGTAAAGGAAACCCAGAGTTCTTCGTTGCCAAGGTGAAACCTGGTACCGTTCTGTTCGAAATGAAGGGTGTTGATGAATCTGTGGCACGCGAAGCAATGCGCTTAGCGTCACACAAGCTGCCAATCAAGACCAAGTTTATCGTAAGGGAGCAAGCGTAATGGCTGACAAAACCACTAAAGCAAAAGCACCTGTCGCTAAGAAAACAGCCAAAGCTGTTGAAGTAAAGACAATTGCCCAGCTGCGCGAAGAACTAACAGCAAAAATCGCCGACTTGCTACAAGCACGTCGCGGTAATGCTGCTGGTGAACTGACCAACCCCCGCGTTATCACTGTTACACGTAAAGAAATCGCTCGCCTTCACTTTGCCATCCGGGCACAAGAGATCGCTGCAGCAAAGGAGATTAAGTAATATGGCCAAGACATTGACCGGTATTGTGACCTCGGACGTCGCAAATAAAACAATCACCGTCACTGTTACTAGTCGTGAAACGCATCCTATTTATGGCAAGCAGTACACTGTCAGCCGCAAGTACGCCGCACATGACGAAAACAATGACGCAAAAATCGGTGACAAAGTAACTATCGTCGAAACTCGACCCGTGTCAAAGCGCAAGGCATTTGCTTTGCAGGCAATTGTCGATAAATCACGTGGTTCTATCGAACTGAAAGAAGAGGTGGCGTAATGATTCAACAGGAATCACGACTAAAGGTCACTGACAACAGCGGCGCAAAGGAAATCCTTTGTATCCGCGTGTTGGGTGGCACAAAGCGCCGCTACGCTCGCGTTGGGGACATTATTGTTGCAACCGTAAAAACTGCTAACCCAACGGGCGCAGTCAAGCGAAAATCTGTCGTTAAGGCAGTTGTTGTACGTACGCGTGACCAAATCCACCGTAAAGACGGCAGTACCATCGTATTTGATGACAATGCTGCGGTTATTATTGGTGACGACAAGAACCCTAAGGGTACTCGTGTTTTTGGTCCTGTGCCACGTGAACTGCGCGACATGGGCTATGCCAAGATTATCAGCCTAGCACCGGAGGTACTATAATATGCCATCTGTAAAACGAATTCACAAGGGCGATACGGTAAAGATCATCAGTGGTGCTAGCAAGGGAACGACCGGCAAGGTACTTGCTGTGCTGACAAAGAAGCAAGCGGTATTGATCGAAGGCGTTGGTAACAAGCACCGTCACGTTAAGCCAAACCAATTGAACCCACGTGGTGGTCACAAAGACATCCACGTACCAACATCACTGCACAAAGTTGCCTTGGTTGTTGACGAAAAGACTGGGACAACCAGCCGTGTCGGGTTGATTAAGAACGCAGACGGCGGCACAACCCGTGTTGCTCGTCAGAATAAAGATAAGGAGATCAAGTAATGGTTAAAACCACTTCAACGACTCCTCGCCTGAAAGCCTTGTACAAAGATACGATCGTCAAGGAACTACAAGCCGAATTGAACCTTAAGAACGTCCACCAAGTTCCAAAGTTAGAAAAGATTGTAGTCAGCGCGGGAATCGGCAAGAACAAAGACGACAAGCGCTTTTACGAAATTGTTCGTAACACGCTGACAAAAGTCACCGGACAACACCCAGTTGACCGTATGGCTAAAAAATCAATCGCCGGATTTAAAATTCGTGCTGGTATGAACCGTGTTGGTATCAGTGTTACCCTTCGCGGTGCACGTATGTACGAATTTTTGGATCGATTGACCAACGTTGCATTACCACGTGTTCGTGACTTCCACGGTGTTAGCGCTAAAGCGTTTGACCGTGAAGGTAACTACAACCTTGGTATTGTTGAACAGTCAATTTTCCCCGAACTGACCTTTGAAGAAACGCAAATCCTTCACGGACTGCAAGCAACATTGGTTATCAGCGGTGGTGACAAGGCATACAGCCGCGCACTACTGGAAAAGTTCGGTATTCCATTTGAGAAAGAAGGAGGCAAACGCTAATGGCTAAGAAATCTGCCGTCGCTCGCGACGAAAAACGACTAAAAATGATTTTGAAGTACAGCGCGAAGCGTGCCGAACTCAAAGAACTTGGTGATCTGGAAGGACTGGCAAAATTGCCACCAAACAGTTCACCAACGCGCCGCAAGAACCGTGATAGCCTGGATGGCCGTCCGCGTGGATACATGCGACGTTTCGGACTGGGAAGGATTAACTTCCGCGAAAAAGCATCAAAGGGAGAAATCCCCGGTATAACAAAGAGTAGTTGGTAGGAAAGGAAAACGAATATGTCATTACAATCAACTGACCCCATCGCTGACCTACTAACTCGTATCCGTAACGCAGTTATGGTTGGCAAGAACGAAATTCGCGTGCCTTCGTCAAAATTGAAGATCACTGTTGCGAAAGAACTACAAAAAGCTAAGTATCTGAGCGATGTAAAAGTCGAAAGTGCAAAGCCTCGTGACATCTTGGTTATCACCATTAATAAACCTGGTGAAAACCCAACGATTAACGAAATTACCCGAATGAGCAAGCCTGGACGACGCGTTTATGTTGCTGGACAAGACATCCCTCGCATTAAAAGCGGCCGTGGTATGGTACTGATCAGCACAAGTAAGGGCGTTATGCCTGGACACGTTGCGTACAAGCAAAACATCGGCGGCGAATTGCTGCTGAAGGTATATTAAGAAATTAAAGGAGAATAGATATGAGTCGAATCGGAAAACTACCAATTCAAATTCCATCTGGCGTGACAATCACGATCGACACTGATGCTATTACCGTTGTTGGCCCTAAGGGTCAGCTGGTAGTGCCTCATCTGTCAGACGTGACTGTTGCTCTTGTTGACGGCTTTGCGGTTGTAACGCGCAAAGACGACGAACGCATTGCGAAAGCGCAACATGGTTTGCAGCGCGCACTACTAAATAATGCCGTTGATGGTGTTGTTAAGGGCTTTGAAAAGAAGCTTGAAGTAAACGGTGTTGGTTTCCGCGTGAATGGCGGCGGCCAATCAATCGAAATGGCACTTGGATTTTCACACCCAGTCCACTACACAGCGCAAGAAGGCGTTACATTGGCTGTCGATAAAATGACCATTACGGTTGCTGGTATCGACAAACAACAAGTGGGACAGGTTGCTGCCGAAATTCGTGCACTGAAAAAGCCTGAACCATACAAGGGTAAGGGAATTAAATATGCCGATGAAGTTGTGCTTCGTAAGGCTGGAAAGGCTGGTAAGTAACATGGCTAACCTCGCTAAAAAACTACGCAACCTTGGGCTACGTAAAAACCGTGTTCGTGCAAAGATTAGCGGTACTGCTGAACGACCACGTTTGACAGTTAGTATTTCTAACAAGCACATTAGTGTCCAGCTGATTGATGATGTCTTGCAGCATACGATTGTTGCCAGTACAACTGTTGGCACCAAGCAAACGGGTACAATTACCGAACAAGCCGCCGCAATTGGCACCGACATTGCTAAGAAAGCACTGAAGGCAAAGATTACGACCGTTGTGTTTGACCGTAATGGACGTCAGTATGCCGGCCGACTCAGCGCACTGGCTGATGCTGCGCGCAAAGAAGGATTGGAGTTCTAATATGGCTGAAGATACTACTGTAACAACCCCAGCTGTGGCCGAAACACCACAGGCTGACCGTGCGCCTCGTTCTGGTGGCGGACGTCGCGACAATCGTCGTGATCAGGCACCAGAAGAGCCAAAACTATTTGAAGAGATCGTCATCAACATTGACCGTGTGTCACGTGTTGTAAAGGGTGGACGTCGTTTCCGCTTCAAGGCACTTGTTGTCGTTGGTGATCGCAAAGCAAAGGTTGGTGTTGGTGTTGCTAAGGGTGCAGACGTGCAAGCGGCTGTCGCTAAAGCAACTGATGTTGCTAAAAAGCACATGGTCACTATTCCAGTGTTAAACGAAACCGTTCCACACGAAGCAGAAGTTCGTTTTAGCGGCGCACAAGTCCTGTTAAAGCCTGCCGCACCTGGTACCGGTATTATTGCCGGTGGTGTTGTTCGAACGATTATCGGTGTAACTGGTATTCGTAACTTGCTGTCTAAATCACTTGGATCAACCAACAAGGTAAACATCGCCTATGCAACCGTTGCTGCACTAAAAAGCATGGTTCCTAAGGACGAATGGCTGAACGCACCTGTGAAGGCTGCGAAAAAGCCTGTTGCCAAAAAGGAGACTAAGTAATGACTAAGTATCACGAACTACAAGTTGCCGCTACGCCTGATCGCAAACGCGTTGGTCGTGGTATCGCTGCTGGCCAGGGTAAAACTGCCGGCCGTGGTACCAAAGGTCAAGGCGCCCGTACGGGTAAAAAGCTGAACGCAATGTTCCAGGGTGGCCAACGTCCGCTTGCAAAGGCTGTGCCGAAAGCACGTGGCTTTAAAAGCCTACGTACACCTGCGCAAGTTGTCTATCTTGACCACTTGAACGCGTTCGCTGGCAAAACTGTCGATCACTTCACATTGTTTGAAGCTGGTTACATCGCAACACCATTCCACACCGTCAAAATCATCGTTCGCGGTGAATTGGCTGCAAAGGTAACGGTGAAAGTAAGCGGCGCAAGTAAAACGGCGCAGGCCGCAATTGCTAAAGCTGGTGGAAGTTTTGTAAAAACTGAGGTACCTCTGAAGCAGAGTACGAAAGAGGCTGAAAAAGCTGACAGTAAAGCGACAAAATAGTTCGCTATACATGCAAAAAAGAGTAGTCCCTTGGGGCTATTCTTTTTATGCTTTTGGCAACGCAAAGGGTATGAGAGAATAAACAACAATGACAGATCCGAAAGAACCGCAGATACTTACTAACTCCAAAGAGCTCGAGTCTTTTGATCTATTTGGTCAGACTGTTAGGGAACGATTGCAGGCACTGGCTGGATCGATTGACGAACTAAATGAAAAAAGTAATATTCTTGAGTACGAATGGGTGTTTGATCGCGAAGATTGGTATTTGTACAAAGACGCTATATATGGGCGCTGCAGATTAGTTTCTGTGACACGGAACGAAGATGGAACGTATACGGTCGTAGCAGCGAAAGCTTGGGAAGAAGACAGAGATTTACTGATTAGCGGAGAGGTCACTCCGACCCAATATGTGCGGTACGTGTCCCCAAAAGCACAGGTTGCGCACTTCTCTGAAGGTGCAAGTCGTATTCTTAGCCAACATATGGCTGAGCGATCGGCACGCTATAGCGCGGGAGATGAAGCCGAAGATATCAATCCATACGCATATTTATACGAAGCAGCATTCGGAAGGCTACAAGGAATCGCAGGCATTCAAATGCCGGAAGTTGATGTGTATGATGAAACGCGCCGAAGTGATCTTGAATTTAGGCGCTTAGACATTATCAAGCAATCTCTACACATAAAAACCTTAAGGTTAAGTTCTGTGAGAAA
Source organism: uncultured bacterium (assembly GCA_937872185.1). Classification (GTDB taxonomy): domain Bacteria; phylum Patescibacteriota; class Saccharimonadia; order Saccharimonadales; family Saccharimonadaceae; genus UBA1547. The sequence continues at coordinate 1,082 of CALMQN010000025.1, read as the reverse complement.
ACCTGCCTGGGAATTAAATGTACCAAGCGACGATCCCGACGACATCCAGTACCAATCAGCCATTGTGTCGGTACAGAACAGATCTGACATACCGGATCTTTCAGGATATCACATGAGGTATAGCTCGTATGATCATTTACTTTCCACCATAAAGGCCAAGATGTCACGACTTTGGAATAAGCGCTACAACATCGACAGCCTATTTTTTATATCACCGGGAAATCTAGACCCGGAATTAGCGGGGCTGTATGAAGAGCGCTTTAATGAGGTTATCGCCGAGATCGAGCAAATGTATATTGATGCAGGTGATGATCCGAAGCTTCACCCAAAGGCCATATATAAAGCAGCTAGGATACGAATCCATGACATTGAGTTTGAGCATGCCCATGAGGTTGCATCACAGCCCGTTGTATGGTCAAAACAAGAAGCGGCTGAAGCGCTAATGCTCTCACTTGATGACTTGCAAGAAGAAGTCGAAAACGCAGTCGATAACTCGCTTATCGTAGAATCTTTGTACCGCGAAATGCCTGCTGTGCTTGAGCCTCTGTATAAAAGGATGGCGCAGCTGAGCATAGATGGTGCAATGAGCACGGGTGACAGAGCTTTAGTAAGTCGGTTTGTTGTTTTGCCAAAGCGATTGACCGTCGGGAATAACGGCGAGGTGTCCAAGCCAGAGCAGCCAAAGACTATGCGACATTGGGTTGAGTCGATACGTGATTGGATTGTCGAGCAGGATGATGAGTTCGACTATGCGTACTCGCTGCACATCAAGCCTGACGGAAGCACGCTGTATGCCGAATTGCGACTACGTCGAGGAGACGTTGTTACAGACATTGATGAGTATGCGGCAGCGCATAGCGAAACAGTGCTTTTGGCAAACTTTCATCCGAACGCCATAGCGTACTTAAAGAGGTATCATAAACGGCAGGTACTGGTGGGGTCTGACTTTCATAGAGCCATTCATGTAAAGTATTATATGGATAGGCCAATGAACGACGGAGGCCCAATGATAGAGTTTGTTCATAACGCGTAACTCGTCGAAAATATGCATAAATATTTGGTTTACCCTTCAGCTATGTAGT
>CALMQN010000024.1 GCA_937872185.1 uncultured bacterium | reverse complement strand
AACTCTGCTCTTTTTGTCCGGATGTCATCTATAAGTTTGATTTGGTCTACGATTGACGGATGAGCTTTTAGGAATTCATCAAAAGGTAAGAGTCCTTCTGCTCCTTCTGCGGGCTGTGTTAGCTCTGTTTGTTTTAGATGGGAGTCGATCATATTTTACATAATTATACCACACATCAGAACAAATGTAAAGCAACCCAAAAATGGACCTGGTATTTGCTATTTGCGGGCACTATTTACGGTTGGGTTGAGTGTCGGCAACAATCTTACGAATCTTGGTGATAAATAAACTTTTATCAAAGCGCTTTGCCTTTCGGCGCAAGGTGCCGGGTAAAAAATCGATATGTTCGGCCTTTTTGATGGCATCAACGACGGCATCGACGTTTTGACGGTGGAATAGCACACCACTTTCACGATCTTGGATGATGTCCATGACGCCACCTTTGCTGTAGGCGATAACGGGTGCGCCGGCCGCTAGGGCTTCGACTTGGACAATGCCAAAGTCTTCTTCGGTCGGGAAGATAAAGCCTTTCGCGTGGTTGAGCGCGTCTGCCACGGCTGTGTCGGAAGCATCACCAAAACGATCCGTGAAAAACTGCACGGTGGGGCCGGCTGCGTCGACTAGGTGTTGGTGCTGGGTGCCGTTGCCATAGACGCGTAGAGGGATACCCAGTTTAGTCGCAGCCACAACGGCCAGGTCGATGCGCTTATACGGTACCTGGCGACCAAGGGCGACGTAGTAATCACCGCGCACGCGGGCAGGCGTAAAACGATCGACGTCGACAGGCGGGTGAATGATGGTTGACGGTTTTCCATAGTACTTCTTAATACGCTTTTGTACTTCGGTTGAGATAGCAACAAACACATCGACGTTTTGCGCTGCTTTGTAATCGAGCTTGCGCTGCGATGGCATAAAAATGGGAATAAGTAACCTGACAGCCCAGTTCATTTTGCCAAAGCCCGGATCGTGGCGGTATTCATTATAGTGACTCCAGTAATAACGAACAGGGGTATAGCAGTACGATATCAGCACTTGGCCGGGACGAGATTTTTTAACATGTTTTGATTCGGCGATGGTGCTGGCCAGAATGATGTCGTATTCGGATAGATCAAGCGAGCGAAAGGCCCAGACGCGGACGACTGGAAACCACTTGTGCAGACGACGCAGGAACTTTGGAAACTTTTGGATCCAGGTAGTGCGAATGTCGGCCCCAACGAACAGCTCGGCGAGCTCTTTGGTTGGTTCGTACACAGATGTAAAGATAGGGGCATCAGGGAACGCCTCATGTATGGCGGCGAGCGTTCGTTCGGCACCGCCCAGGTTCGTTAACCAGTCGGCAACAATAACAATTTTTGGCGTTGGCACTATTTCGCCCCTCTGCGACGGAAAACAACCAGGACAGTCTTGAGCAGAATCTTAATGTCCAACCAAAACGTCCAGTTTTGAGCATAAAACAGTTCAAGCTCGATACGTTCGTCAAATGATAGTTCGCTGCGACCTGATACCTGCCACAGGCCAGTGACACCCGATTTGACACTGTGAAGCAGCGCCGAGCGACCCTTAGAGTACTTTAATTCTTGTGGCAGAATTGGTCGTGGGCCAACGAGACTAAGGTCACCCATCAGAACATTAAATACCTGGGGTAACTCGTCGATGGACGTTGCGCGGATGAAGCGGCCGAACGCGTTAACACGTGGGTCGTTACCGACCTTTTGATATTTTTCGTATTCAATGGCTAGGTCTTCGCGGTCCATGGCACGAAACTCGGCGGCATCATCAACATTGTGTGAATCCCAACCTTTCAGGTGCGTCATCGAACGAAACTTTAGCAGGCCGACCGGACGCGAGAACTGTGACAGGCGTTCGTTGACGTAAAATATCTTGCCAGGGTTGAGTATTTTTTGAAGTAACGCGATGACAAGAAATAGCGGCGACAATATAATGACCAAAACCAGACTGACAATAAAATCAAAGATACGTTTAACAATTGCTCCCCAACCAACCAACGGTGTTTGGTGGACAGTGATCATTGGATAGCCAAGGAACACATCAACATCGTTTTTACCTGAGTAGAATTCGGCTTCGCCTGGAATAAAGCTGTACTGTATATGATGTGTCTGCGCGGCGTTTAGAATCTTTTGGTTGCGTTCGGGCGCATCGTACAGGTCTGTTTGAATAATAGTATTGATGGCATTGATGTCGATGTCACGCAGGGCAGATTCGAGCAGTGAATAGTGGTGAACGTTCAGGTGCTGTGGCAAGTTCTTTTTTGGTCCAGCGATGGCGACAATCTCATATCCACTTTTACGGGTGTCGGCCAGACTGATGGCGATGTCATTGGTGGTATCGGTTTGACCGATGATCAGAACGCGGCGAACGCCTTTGCCGAAGCGGAACATCAGGCTGCGCACAGCACGCAACACCTCACGGGCAACGACAATAAGGATAAATGATCCAGCAAGTGCATAGACGGCCACCAAACGTGCTGGCAGAATGTCGGTGTCGCTGGCATATTGCCAACCAATAACCAGTAGGATGCCGATGAATGATCCAACGCCAATTTTTGCCCATTCAACCAGTCGGCGGTTATAGGTGTTGGGTTGGTAAAGACCAAGGGAAGCGAAGATAAGAATCCAAAAGGGAATGATCAGCAGAAATGAATATAGGTAATCATAGGCATGGACGTCGGCGACCAGTGGGCGTGGATCATATTGAACGCGCAGGATATAGGCAAGCGTAAAAGCTGCCAGCAGAATGGAGGTATCGATGATGATCAAGATAAGACTGTAGAATTTGTTATTTCCGCTGCGCATGACTAGCCATCATTATATCATTTTCTGAGTTACAATAAGAGGTAATGAAACGCCTGATGACACTATCGATTATCGAGAAGGCATACCTGGGGATACTGCTGGTGATATTTGGCGGGATTGTCCTGCACGCACCGATCAGTGTGGGGTTGAGCACACTGCTGCCAGGATATGAACTGTTGATCCGGTCATGGAAAGAAATATTGATGGGGTTGGCACTGGTGCCGATGCTGGTGCTGTTATGGGATAAGAAGCGGTTGTCGATCCTGGGTGAACCGTTGATGATTGCCGTGGGCGTGTACGCGCTATTACATCTGTTATCGGCGGCGTTTATGCCACAGTCGCTGATATCGACCGTTGCTGGCGTGTTGATTGACCTGCGCTACATGCTGTTTTTTGTGCTGGTATATGTTGCGATCAGATTATACCCAGGCTTCCGTAAAACGTTCTTGCAAATTGGTGTGATTGGCGCGTTGGTCGTGGTGATTTTTGCACTGTTGCAAGTATTCGTGTTGCCAATTGATGTATTAAAGTACATCGGGTATGGTCCAGACAGCATCGCGCCATATCTGACGGTTGATCAGAACGATAATTATATACGCATTAACAGTACGCTAAGGGGCCCAAATTCATTGGGGGCATATGCAGTTGTGGTATTGGCACTATTGTTTGCGTTTTGGATGCGGGGTGATCACAGCAAGTTAAAGCGACCACTGCCACTGGCATTGATTCTGCTGGCTGGTGGTATGACAGCGCTGTGGACCAGTTATTCACGAAGCGCACTGATTGCTGGTGTGTTTGCGATAGCCGTCGTACTGGCCGTCACGCTATGGCATCGGTTTAACCGCAAGACCTGGATTATTACGGCGGCAATAGTGGCCGCGATAGGCATTGGGTTGTTTGTTGCCCGTGACAGCACGTTTGTTGCCAACGTGATCTTGCACGACAATCCGACAACCGGTGCGCCAAACACGTCGAACGACGGGCATTTGTTATCGCTGCAAGATGGTATCCGCTTGATGATCCAGCAACCATTTGGTGCTGGCGTGGGGAGTACTGGGTCGGCGTCGCTCCTGGGTGACAAGCCGCTGATTATCGAAAATCAGTTTTTGTATATTGCGCATGAGGTTGGATGGGCCGGGCTGATTGTGTTTGTCATGATACTGATTGGTGTGTTTGCAAGGCTGTGGCAACGCCGAAGCGATTGGTTGGCGCTAGGGGTATTTGCCAGTGGTATCGGGCTGGTGTTGATTAACATGCTGTTACCTATTTGGGTTGATGATACCGTATCAATTGTGTGGTGGGGACTGGCGGGATTAGCCATTGGAAGCCCGATGGGGTATAGGGAGGAGGAAAGTGATGAATAATGACCGATCAACCAAGCGTCAGCGCGAGCTGTTAAATTTTGTTGATGGGTTTATCCAGGGACATGGGTATGGGCCTAGTTACCGCGAGATCATGCGGGCATTGGGATATAAATCGGTATCGACCGTGGCAATCCATATCGACGGTTTGATCACCAAAGGATATTTGCGTAAACGCGATAACTCGGCCCGATCGCTTGAGGTCGTGACGACCCATTTGGATGATGCATCGACACGCAAATCTGTCACACCGACGCAGGAGAAGTGGATTATCAACGCCGTGACGGAGCGTTTTGATGCACTTGAAAAACAGCATGACGACAAAGTGCTGGACGAATTGTACGTGCTGATTGGTGCATTGAAGATACTGGGCCTGGAGGACGCGCATGTCGCCATGCGGGCTCGACTGAGTGATATTATTAAGCGCTAACACCGGTACGGTTCGACGCGGCAACCTGCGCGCGCTATACTAGGCATAAGAATGATCAAAGAGTGGTATAGGGGTGTGTATCGGCGTATTGTACCGCCAAAGAAATGGCTGGTATTTGGTGCTGTGGGCGTATTAGTGCTGATTGTTATTGGTCAGCTGCTGTACCCGGCTGACAAGTTGCTGCCCCTGGCGAGTGTTGATGATGTATGGTTGGGTGGATGGAGCCAAGCTGATGCTGCGAAGGTACTAGACGAACGCTATAACAGTACGCCAATCGATATCTATTTTGGTGAAAGTGATAGTCCGTACCGTGCCCCACAGCCTGCGGATGTTGGGTTGGTAGTCAAGAATGAATCACGCATAGCTAGCATGGATTACCCTTGGTATCTGCGTATTGTTCCGACATCGATTGTATGGGCACATGCGTTCGTCAAACCCGCATCGTCACCCGAATACCAACGCGACACGACAGCGTTGGCGGCATATATTAACCAGCAATTTGGTCAGTCATGTAGCGTGGCACCAAAGAATGCAAGTGTGACAGTCATCGACAACAAGCTGGCGGTGGGAAAAAGCGTGCCAGGAGGAACCTGTAGTTTACCTGAGTTGACCCAGACGCTGAGTGATATGCAGATGACCATCACAGGATCGTCGAGCATAAGGATGCCGGTCGTGGTCCGTCCTGCCGATATTGATGATATAGACGCCGAAGGGTTGGCCACCACTATTGAAAATGCTATCAAAAATGGATTGAGTGTGACCGCAGCTGACAGTCAGGTAATCATTGCGCGCGATACATTAGTGAGCTGGCTGGACTTTAGCACTAGCGGAGGCGTGCTGGACTATTCATTTAGTAGTGACCGCGCGAGCGCGTATTTGAACGAACAGTTTGCCAGTAAAGTCGCCACACAGCCAGGCGTGACGACGATTGCGACATATGATTTTGTCGAAACGTCACGTCAAACGGGCGCAAGCGGCCGGACACTTGACGTCGTGGCGACACTGGCGTCGTTAAAGGATGCTGTTTTGGGAAAACTGCCGGTGGCAGTGGTCCAGACATCGGCCACTGCACCGACGCTACAGTATACACGGGCATATAGCCCAACACATGTTGGCTTGTCGGCATTGATGCAAAACTTTGCACAGACACATGCCGGCACGTACGGCGTTGCATTGACCGAACTGTCTGGTCAGTATCGCCGGGCAACCTATAACGGTGATACGTCGTTCACGACAGCAAGTACGTATAAGTTGTTTATTGCGTATAGCACGCTAAAACGTATCGAATCGGGCGAATGGAAATGGACTGACCAGGTGCAGGGTGGTCGTGATTTGACGAAATGTTTTGATGACATGATTGTTGTGTCCGATAATGAATGTGCCCATGCGCTGCTGGATAAAATTGGGTATCGGCCACTGACGAACGAGGCTAAAGCAATTGGGGCAGTCAACACATCTTTCCTGGGAAGTGATGGGATTAAGACGACCGCTGAGGATTTGGCGCTGTTGCTAGCCGAGTTGCAAACGGGCCAGATTTTGCAACAACAGAGTAATCGCGACATTTTAATTAACGCCATGAAGCGTAATATCTATCGTCAGGGCATTCCCAAAGGAGTGGCTGGGACAGTGGCGGACAAGGTCGGGTTTTTGGACGCACTACTGCATGATGCTGGGATTGTGTATGCCAGTAGCGGCACGTATGTATTAGTGATCATGACCAGCGGGTCCAGCTGGGGCAACATTGCCGAAC
>CALMQN010000023.1 GCA_937872185.1 uncultured bacterium | reverse complement strand
ATTCAAACAGGTGATAAACAATGATATCGCACCCAGTAGATATATGCAACGGTAGCATAACAATAAAAAAGTGCTTATGTACATATTGACAAAAAGCCTATGCTATGCTAATATACAAGGTATACACATACCATGTGTGAGGTAAATGAGGGTTTTCACGGTTATATACCAGTGGAAATCCTTTTTAATTCGCCGGTTTACGGTGGAAGAGGAGAAATAATATGGCAGGAACAAAAGCTGGCGGCAAATTGGCCGCACAGAAAAACCTAGCAAAGAACCCAAACTTTTACGCCGAGATCGGTCGTAAGGGTGGCCAAATGGGACACACCGGTGGATTTGCCGCTAACCCAGAGCTTGCACGTGTTGCAGGTGCTAAAGGTGGCCGCATTAGTCGTCGCAAGAAGACAGTTGCAAAAACTGAAGCCTAAATACTAGGTAACAATAAAAATACGCCCCTAGGGGCGTATTTTTATATGGATTACAGCGACTGACGCCGCAAGCCACAGACACGGGCTTCGTTGACGCGCCACGTGTGATGACAGGCAGGACAGCTATAGACGCGCTTTTTGATCTGTAACCCCGTGGCATTACAAGCCGGGCAGCTGCTGCGTGCGTGCAACCAGTCGCGATATGAATCAAGCGTTGTTTCGACGGTATCTTCATCAATAGTCAGGCCGTAGAGGGCAGCGATTTCGCTGGCTTTGTCCCAGGCGGCACGTTCCATGGCAATCAGTTCGACGTCGCGGTCATAATCGGCGTGACCAAGCAGTCCGTGAGATAGTTCGTGTAATAAGAAGTGATGGGCGTTACCGGGGCCAAAATATACGGTATGATCAGTTGGCGACCACAGATAATCAGGGCCGGGTAAAAAGATAAACTGCGGGTAGGCTTTTTTAAGCTGGGGAATCAGCGAGATTGTCGAGGGCATAGTAGTAACATCCATAAATAACGGCTTGTTCAGGGTGTTTGGCTTGGACTATCTTCGGGAGGGGGATATGCGAGGGCAGTTTTTCTCTTAGGATATTGCTGAGCGCTTCTCCGTACTGATCAAAATAGACACCCATGCTGCCACCGATAATGATCGTGTTGGGCTGCATCGAGGGGATGAGCGCCAATAATCCCCGGCTGATACGATCGGCGATCTGATACCAGGTGCGCTTGTTGTGAATGTCGCGGCCGAGTTTGTGGTACACCTTGGCAATTGCTTTACCCGATGCGAAACTTTCCCATTGCCTGAGGACGCCATCGTATTCCAGGATGGCTAAACCGCCCTGGCCCCAGCGAAGCGAAGGGTCAATTTGGCCGTTGGTGATGATGCCTGTTCCAACACCAGTACTAACTGTTACATATAGGACGAATGGGGGAGTTGAGTGTAGGCTGCGTGCTTCGGCCAAGCCTGCCAGGTTGGCGTCGTTTTCGACAAGTATCGGTGTATTACCAAGGACGCCCTTAAAAGCTGCTTTGACGTCAAAATTCGTCCATTTTAGGTTGTTGCACCAGACGGCAACGCCGTTTTTGATGATGCCAGGGATGGCAATCACCAGTGCTTCAACTTCTTTGTCGCCGTATTCTTTGATCAACGTTTCAGTTAAGAGTTTGACGTATTCGGCAGTGGTTTTTGGCGTCGCAAATTTGATCTGCGTCCCAAGTTTGCCATCTTCAGAGAAGCTGGCAACCAGCGTCTTTGTCCCACCCGTGTCGACCGTCACTAACATATTTCAAGTGTAGCACGAGGGGGCAGAAGGTAGATAGTATGTTTTACTTAGGGCTTCAGGGTCCTGTCAC
>CALMQN010000022.1 GCA_937872185.1 uncultured bacterium | reverse complement strand
CCTTCAACGGTATCGCCAGGTTTAAACTGATCAACTTCACTCATCCAAGGATCTTCAGAAAGCTGCTTGATACTCAGGCTTAGGCGGTCTTTGTCGATAGCAATAATCTTAGCATCGATAGTTTGGCCAACTTTTACGTAGTCGCTTGGGTTATTAACACGTTCCCAACTAATTTCGCTAATGTGTACCAGACCTTCGATGCCTTCAACGTTAACGAACACGCCAAAGTCGACAACACCAGTCACGACACCCTTCACACTGTCACCAATGGTCAGTTTTTCAAAGCGTGCAGACAGACCGTCTTTGATTGCTTCTTTCTCACTGAAAATCAATTTGTTTGCTTTGCGGTCACAGTCCAAAATACGAACCTTCAGTGTCTGACCGATCAATACGTTCAAACGTTGCAAAATTTCATCTTTGTCGCTTGAACCAACACGTGGGTAGTGTTCAGCAGACAACTGTGACACAGGCAAGAACCCGCGGACACCGTCGAATTCAACCAACAGTCCACCGCGGTTTGCATCGTATGGTGATACTTCGATAATCTCGCCGCTCTCCATGCGTGCCTGAACTTCGTCCCAACCGCGGTCTTTAGCGGCTTTACGCAGTGATAATAGTGCGTAACCGTTGTCCAGTTCGGCATCGACAACACTCGCAGTGACTTCGTCACCGATGTTCAATGCGCGTGAATAGCCAACTTCACGACGAGGCACCAGGCCAATACCTTGTGCACCCAAATCAATTAATACTTCGTGTTTGCGGATTGATAGAACGGTTCCAACTGTTACTTCACCTTGCGCTAGTTGCCGAACGCTGTCGTCAGCGGCAGCTAGTAAATCGTCCATTGTTACCAGGGCTTTTGTTGCCATAAGTCTAGTAGACTCCTTCATTAGTTAATATTTCTTGGAGCGCATGATAAGACACGCAACCTCCCAGATTGTTTATTATTGTACCTCAGATAGACAGATAAGTCAAAGAGAGCGAGCGAGGCTGCGGCGAGACGCAACATAGGCGCTCGAACTGGCAGCCAGCAGTGCCAAGGCGGTCATTGTCAGAAGCGCTGATTCAGGACCAGTTGCGGGCAGCTGTGACGGCGACGTGCCGGCTGATTGCGTGTTGGTGCTTGGTTTCGTCGTGGTTGGTGTCGTGACAGCAACTTCCTTGGCCTTGTTGCTAGCCTCAGCGGCCGCACGCGCCAGTTCTGCTTGCTGCTTGGCTAGATCATCTGCCGCGGCGATCGCTTGATCACGCCGTGCCGTCTCGCCGCGCTGGACGACAATATAAATAATGGCAACTGTCACCAGTGCCAATACGACGCCCACGATAATAAATCCCAGCATTGTCCCACCCTGATTTGTTCGTTTGAATATATTCATTTCACACCTCAGGTTTACTAAAGCTTACTATACGTCTTCGATACACTTTACGCAAATACGCGTTAGAGCCACTGCCGTCACCACTATGAAATGGTACTATTAAACGCACAGATCTGCAGCCAAGGGTGGCACGAGGCGGGGCAACACCCAAAAATTGTTTATGTAATCATAAAAATTTTTAGGGGTGGACCGAGTGACAGGACCCTGAAGCCCTAAGTAAAACTTACTATCTACCGTCTGCCCCCTCGTGCTACACTTGAAATATGTTAGTGACGGTCGACACGGGTGGG
>CALMQN010000021.1 GCA_937872185.1 uncultured bacterium | reverse complement strand
TTATTGCGTACAGTTCACTTTCGCTCAGTGGGGGTTGTGTGTGTTCCATTACTGTCTGTCCTTTGTTTTCATTGATATTATGCTGCGCGCGATTGATAAGGATTCGTCGGTCGGTATCACGTGGACGCCAACCTGACTATTCGGAGCAGATATTAACCGATCATGTCGCTCGTTCGCGTCGTTATCAATGGTGATGCCCAAAAACGACAGTCCTTCGCTAATGCGGCGTCTGATTTCGGCAGATTGTTCGCCAATACCACCCGAGAAAACAAGCGAGTCGATGCCGTTAATCGTGCTGGCAAGCGCGCCGATTGCTTTACGCGCCTGATAACAAAACAATTCGACAGCAAGTGCCGCATCCGGGTTTGTCGCTTGGGCTTGGATCAGTTCGTACATGTCACTGGATAGTTCTGACACTGCCAGCAGGCCCGACTCGTGATTAATCATGTGCTGATATTGGTCAATCGACAGATTAGCTTGTGTTGCGAGCGACCAGGCAAGCCCTGGATCGATATCGCCAGTCCGCGATCCCATTACAAGTCCCGATACCGGCGTGACACCCATGGTCATGTCGACAGGGTGGCCATCAACGGTCGCGGCCATACTGGCACCACTGCCAAGATGCGCATAAATAACGCGTCCACGCCTGGCTGTTTCACCGGCGATTACGCCAAATGTGTCGGACAGATAATCATACGACAACCCGTGATACCCAAAACGCCTGATCCCAAGGTCGCGGTAGGCGCGGGGGATTGGAACAATCTGGGCGACGTCGGGAATATCGTGAAAATATGCGGTATCAAAACAGGCGATATGCTGACTGTCGGGCAACAGATGACGCAGCTGGTCAATGATGGCAAGTGTCACTGGTGCGTGTTCCGGATCAATGCCACTAAATGTTGCCAGATCTGCACGGACGACATCGGTAATGATTGTTGGCTGATAATATGCTTTGCCACCATACACCACCCGGTAGGCAATGGTGTCGATTGACCCAGTCGGTACAGACTTATTGATAGTATCCAATATGACCTGCAGCGCTTGCTGGTGGTCTGATAGCGGCAACGTAATGGTCGCCTTCTCCGTACCTTCGGCCCACGAATCAAGTGTTGATCGTTCCTGCCCGATGTTTGCGGCCCTATACTCTGCTAGCCGCGTAAGATCAGGCTGGGCGTCATCATATAGCACAGTTTTTAGACTGGATGATCCAGCATTTACGACCAGCATACTCATGTTTGTAAACCCACCACTGTTACGCGCTATCTCCTGTTATTGTCTCGTTACGCTTATGGTATCAATTATCTCTTCTTCGGTAAATAGGGGCACCTAAATTGACAATACTAGTGATCGGCGAGATAATGCTGTCATCGTCATTGTCGCTTTTCGACACGGAAGGAGGTGATAGTGATGAAATGGGTAGGGCTTGTCGCACTAGCAAGCGCCGCAACACTGATTGTGTTCTTGATGGCAATCGGGGCACAGTACCTAGTGACATACGGTGACAACACGCCTATGTACAGTGGCGCTGCCGTCATGGGCGCAGGTCTGATGCGCGCCTTCGGGATTGTCCTCTACATTCTTACAGGTGTTCTGGTGCTTGCGTCAATCTTTGGCTTGATGGATGCTGCAGCAGACATTGTGACCAAGGATGAAGACCCCAACAGCCGCAAGTCGTAAACTTGCAAACGCTCCGCCGTATAGCGGAACCGCCCCCGAAAGGGGGCTTAAGCATGCCGTCATACTTTCTATTTCAGCCTTATACCCAATCTGTTACAATATGAAGGCTTAGGGGCATAGTACAACGGTTAGTATATGGGTCTCCAAAACCTAGGATCGTGGTTCGTTTCGAGAAAGCTTGCAGATTATACCTTAGTATTCCACGTGCCCCTGCCAAACAGGACAACTGTGAAATAACAGATGTAAATCGGTTCGATTATTTTAATAAAGCGCAAGCTTTATTATTTTTTGTCAAATTCACCCCTGTTAGAAAAGTTCGATTCCTGGTGCCCCTTTACGGCTCTTGGTGCTATAATCCGTCTTCCGTTCGCAAGGGTAGTAAGAATAGTAATTAACCCGTCACCGACTTCCATCGCCTGCTCAAGGGTTATGGGTCTACCATGTTGTTTCTCAAGAATTTTTGCCAATTCTAAATAATCATCATCAGTTAAGTCTCGGAATTGCTTTGGCTCTGTCATGATTTCTATGTAGCTTTTCATTACAGTCTCCTATTGTTGTGATAATGCTACCGAAGTTGAGAGAATGCAAGCAAAAGCATGTTACATTTGTAGTAACAACTTGAAATAGTACCCCTAGGGGGTATATACTAAAGGTATGATAAGCGACATAAAGCAACGTGCATTACACCGAGCAAAGATACTTGAGGGTCAGATGCGTGGTATCCAAAAAATGATTGAAAATGAAGATTATTGTATGGATATTCTTACTCAAAGTCTAGCTATTCAAAAGTCGATTAGCTCTCTCAACAAACTAATCCTTGAAAATCACATACGTACTCACGTGAGAGATAGTTTCAACTCTGACAAAGATGACGAAGAGATTATCGCTGAGTTACTTAGCTTGTATGAGCTGAATGTAAAGGGGAAATAACGTGAAGTTTATAACTGTATTAAAACACTCAGTAGTTTTACTCGCAGTTATTCTTCTTAACTCCGTTAGTCACGCATCGGCAATGACTACTATGCCGTCCAACGAGATGGGTAGTATGAGCCACAGCTCAGGCGATACTGGTTCTTGTGCAACCTTGTGCCGCACGGCTGTCGTAAGTCAAGACACGAATAACGTCAATCGCCCCGACAATGAAGATGATGACGAGCCAATAGTAGCTTTCTACGCAATAAACCAAGCTGGACTAGTTAGCGAAAAAACAGAAAAACAGAGGCTCTATGCAGAAACTATCAAACCGCCACCAAAGATACCAGTATATATTTTATACGGCGTATTCCGAGTGTAGGAAGATTATTTACTTAACAAATCTAATATAACTTTGGAGAAATTATGAAAAAGAATAAATACGGCTTAATCGTTATCGCAACCGTCGCAGTTGTCGCTATTGCAGGTATATCAATCTACGCAATCAGCAAAAACAATAATAATATGATGATGAACTCACAGTCCTCAATACGTGCTGATACCAACTCTGCCGACTACCAGCAATATGCAGCACTCAAAGGTGAAGCCTACGACAAGATGTTCCTAAGTAATATGATAGCCCACCATCAGGGTGCAGTCGATATGGCGAAACTTGCCCTCACAAATGCCAAGCATCAAGAACTAAAAGATATGGCGAACAACATCATATCAGCTCAGTCCAAAGAGATGAGCGATATGCAAAGTTGGCAAACGAACTGGGGCTATCCTGTAAACAGTGGCTCTATGATGACAGACCATTCATCAATGGGAATGATGGACGATATGGCAGCAATGACCGATACGCTCAAAGGTCTCAGTGGAGATGCATTCGATAAAGCGTTTCTATCATCAATGATTAGCCACCATCAATCAGCTATCAATATGGCTGCAGTGGGTAAAACAAACGCTCAGCACCAAGAAGTAAAAGATTTGACGGTCGCTATTGTGAATGCCCAAACTAAAGAAATTGAGCAGATGCAACAATGGCAAAAAGACTGGGGATATGGTTCTAGCGAAAGCACCAATTCTGTGTCAGGTATGAACCACTAAAATGGAACACTCGCCCCACACACATCAGCATTCAAACCACCAAGACCACGACAAGCACGCAGGTCACTCGGTAGCTATGGTCAAAGATAAGTTCGGGCGATCAATATTACTGACACTACCAGTGCTC
>CALMQN010000020.1 GCA_937872185.1 uncultured bacterium | reverse complement strand
AATTGCTGCGGGTTGATTGGTTCAAGCGCAAACATGGCATCCTGCAGGCGGACCGACCGGGTCAGGTCACTCGTCAATCGTAGTGCTCGCTCACTGGTCAGCGTAATCTGTCGCAACATGCGCCTGCTCTCATCAATCGTCACATCACCGGCCTCTAACATCAGTGACAATTGACGCATCAGGGCCAGCGGAGATTTCAGTTCATGCGCAGCTGCAACAAGCGACGATATTCCATCGTCCAACACGCCCCCCACCGGTTGTTCGTGCGTCCCTCGCTTTGAACTCATACTACATCCAGTTTACCACGCCCGTTCATGCGCCAAAGCACAAGCGCCCAACCTTAGAACCAGCCGAACCAAGGTCCGTCCTCGGAAGAAATTATTGATTAAACGCGATTGTCGCTATCAATGCATCAAAATCTGGCTTAAACGTATCAGCATCCGTCCGTATCGTCAGCGTTTTATCACGGATCTTATAAATGACTGCTGCGCCGCGAATGTCTGTGCTGAACGTACCGTCCAACCGAGTGCCATTATTACCCCCAACGGAAACACTGCTGTCCTTCAAACTACCTTTTTTAACAGATGGGTTGTAGCTTGCAACTACTTGATCATAATCTTTTTCTTCAATCGTAACGCGCAGTGCATACTGCGTGCTGGTCGTAATAGGCTGGACCGCAGCCGGGTTCAGATATGCCTCAAACGTACCTCCACTTTGCACGTTACGGCCGATATACACGCTCCATGTTTTTGGATAACTAAACGTGACCCGTCCATAATCCTCTGGCCCAACAAACTGACGGTTTGGGTCTTTTTCGCGGGCAGCAAACTTTGCTTCCAAACTATCGGCTTGCTCTTTTTTGGCGGTCGCAACGGCCATATCAATCTTGCCGTCAACATTCGTTTTTTGCTCGTTATAATTAACCAGCGCCCAAATTGACACGCCAACCCCTGCTGCCGCCACAATACCCAGCACAACGATCACGATGAGTGATCCTGCAATTGCTCCACGCTGTAATGATGTCATAGCGTCATTATACTTACGCTTTATCTGACTGTAAAGGATGGAACGTGTACCAGCGATACGGACCATGCATTTTGTCGGCGCTTCGACCAATAATTTCGTTGCCATATGTCAAAAACGCAAGCGGCCTGTTCAAACGATCTGCTTCGCGCTGCATTTTTTTCGTCATCTTTTTCATATCCCGCGTCACCATAAACCCATACACCACCGTCGTATCATCAGGTAACGGCGTCAACCAAAAATCAACTAAACGCACACTCACCTTTTTATCGCGCACCGACAACAGCCGTGATATAACGACCAGCGCTGGGTTCAGCTCGTACCCAACCGCTCGTGCCCCCAACTGCGATGCGATGCGCAACACTACGCCATCACCACTGCCCACATCAACCAACACATCTTTTTTACCCAGTGGATACAGTTCCGTCAACGCCTGGCGCACATAACGCTTTTGGCTGGGAACATACGGTGCACCCCTAAAAACGACCGGCCCAAACAGCAGGACGATCGCAATAACAATCCACTCCCACATGCCTACACTTCACTGTCAAATTTTTGTTTGACGATCTGAATATCGTTTTTCAGTGCAGCCAAATCTTTTTCTATCGTCGCGGCTAATTGCTCAGCCTGCTTAAACTTTTCAATCGCTGTTTCAAGCGTAAACTCATCGCTGTCAAACCACGCGACCAATGTGTCCAGTTCACCAATCTTCTGCTGTATAGTCGTATCACTTTTTGTCATATTGTCTCACTTCTGCCTTCATTATAGCGGTATACGTTTCAATTTCTATGGTGTTTCCGACCGACGGCACCCCGCGAATCAGTGCATACCCCCGCTGCAGTACGACTTGCGGATTCAACTGTGCCAACACGCGGCGCAATCGATCAAACTGTTCGCTGGTCTGTTCGTGGTGGGCGTCGATGGCATCAACGGCACGTGCCAAACTTGCGCTCACGTTGTCGCGCTGCGTCTGGATCGCCTGCAACATACGAGGCAAGACCGACTGCAGTCTATACTGCACTGCCCGCACTACTTCAGCGCGATCTGGCACAATAATCTGCGCGGCGTTACTGGGCGTAGCGGCACTGACATCGGCCACCAAATCAGCCAGACTTTCGTCGATTTCATGCCCCACGCCAACTAGCGTTGGTACACGGCTGGCGGCAATGGCACGAACCAGTTGTTCGTCGTTGAATGCGGACAAATCGTCCGCACTTCCGCCGCCTCGTATCATAACAATTACCTCTGGTAGTTCGTCGCGTTCATTAAAATATTTCAGCGCACGTATCATTTGATCGGGGGCACTCTCGCCCTGGACTTGGACGTGTCCCACATCAACCCGTACGCCGCCCCAGCGATCACCCAAGATTTTTATAAAATCTGCGTACCCAGCTGCGCCGATACTGCTAATCACCGCAATATGGGCTGGCGTGGCCGGCAGCGCGCGCTTTCGCTCTGGTAAAAACAGACCTTCTTTGTCTAGTTTTGCCTTCAGTATCTCGAAGCTCTTTTTTAATGCACCTTCGCCACTCGGGCGCACGGACTTTACCGTCAGACTAAACTTGCCCCACTGCGTTAATTTTGGCGTCGCCGTAATAATTACCTTCATGCCATCTTCAATCGGCACGCGCAGCTGCCATACTGTCATAAAGCAGCCAATACTGCCGCCAGCATCCTTGATATCAAAAAATACATACTTTTCTTGATTAATTTTAAATGACGACACTTCGCCTTCTACCTGAACGCTGGGATAGGCATATTCAAGTGTCTGATTGGTAACAGCGATAAAATCGCTGACACTAAGCAGGGTGTTTTCCATATTTGTTGATCGTTAGTTGATAAAAAATGTATCCAAACACAATCGTGCCAAGTAACAGTGCCACGCGCGCCATCAGCGTGCCGGCAATCGCCACGTCGGCTGGCACACCGGCAGTCGCCAAAAACGCGATAAAGATCGCCTCGTACACCCCTGCCCCACCTGGCGTGACCGAAAACACACTGGCAATCGACGACAGGCCAAATGCCACAATCAAAATGGCTGGACTGACCCAGTATCCAAGTGCCCAGAACGCAATGAACAACAGCGCAACATCAAACAGGTTAGCAACCAGTGCCCAAATAAAGGGCACAATCAAAATGCGTTTGTCTTTACGAATTTCGACAAAATCATTATGCAGATCATCAAAGAAATGTTCGATTACGCCGTCTTTGACCACCGCAGGCTTACGACCGCGCGTCACAAATCCGACAAACCGGTTAACTGTCCGCGTCAACCAGGCTGAAAATCGTATCAGGTGCTGCTTGTTTTTGATGATATACACAACGCCAAGTGTCCCAGCGACTGCGATAATCGCCAACCCAATACTAAGCAACAATATGTTTTGATTAATCTGATGGTCAATGATCAACCACGTAACTGATATAAGCAGCAGCAGCAAAAACGTCACAAACGTCAAAATAAATCGTACCACCTGCGACATTGTGGCCCGTCCGGGGCTGACGCCGTGCCGACTCAGTACCCATGCCAAATACGAAAACCCGGCGGCCCCACCACTTGGCAAAATGTGATTAACAAAATTCAGCTCTAATGAAATACGCGTCATCTTCCAGTGACTGATGTCCTTCAGATTGCCCTTTGACTTTAAATACGAGAAAATCATGCCTCCGGTCGCATAATAACTAAGGATCTGCACTGGGATTAACAGCGACAGCACCCACAAATTAGTCTGACCAACTAGGTTCCAGGCTTGCACTACTTCTGGCCAGCCAAAAATCACTACAATGGCCAGTAGCAGCAAACTAATCAACGTGACCCAAGCGCGAAATGACATATCTGCAATCATTATAACACTAGACTACGGGTGACGGCCGGTGGGGCAGCACCCAAAATTGTTTTATGGTAATCCATAAAAAATTTTAGGGGCAAACCGGGTGGCAGGACCCGGCTTAATCAATAGTAAGGTATAATCATGACATGTATATTGCACTGCTTGGCCGTCAACCGGCCCTTGGTATCGCTGAACTCGAGCGTGTTTTCGGTGGACTGAACGTCACTCCCCTCTCTTCTCTTGCGGCAACCGCCAGCACCGACCAGTTCGACGTTCAGCAACTTGGTGGCACGTTAAAGGCCGGCAAAGTCATCTTCGAGCTATCCGGCGGTGACTGGTTTAAAGTGAGTCAAAAAATTGTTCAAGAGTACAGTCGCAAGTGGTCATCGTATGATGGCAAGATCACCCTCGGCATTAGCGCCTACGGCATCGACGTATCTGTTCGTGACGTTCAAAAAACGGGGCTGGTGTTAAAACAACGCCTTAAAAAATCGGGTGCCAGCCTGCGCCTGGTTCCTAATGCCGAGCCCGCCCTTTCAACCGCAACCAGCCACCACAACAAATTAGGACTGGCCGACAATAAGGTCGAGCTGTTGGTCGTTCGAGGCAAAAATGGTCGCATCGTCGTGGCCGAAAGCACCGGTGCGCAGAACATCACTGCTTATACCAAGCGTGATCAAGAGCGACCAAAGCGCGATGCCTTTATCGGTATGCTCCCACCCAAACTTGCGCAGATGATGATTAACCTCGCGCACCCATCGGGTGACAAACCGTACATTCTGGATCCATTTTGCGGAACCGGCGTCATCTTGCAAGAAGGCATGTTAAAAAATTACGTCGTGTCCGGATCAGATCTTAACCCAAAAATGATCAGTTATACGAACGAGAACCTGCAGTGGCTACAGCGGACACACCCCCAGGCAACAGGGTCAGTAGAATCGGTCCGCGAGGGCGATGCAACTACCTACACATGGACCGAAGCGCCTCACTTGGACGCGGTTGTGGCCGAAACCTACCTGGGCCAACCCTTCAGCGCACCGCCATCACCTGCCAAACTGGCCGAAGTACGCAAAAACTGCAATCATATCATTACCGAATTTCTAAAAAACATTGGTGACCAGATCGTACCTGGCACCCCGCTATGTTTGGCCATTCCCGCCTGGAAAGCGGTCGACGGATCATTCACTCACCTACCGCTCATCGATACCATTGCGCAGCTAGGCTACAAACCACACGAATTTCATAACGTTGCAGCCCGTGACCTTATGTACTACCGCGAAGACCAAATCGTCGCCCGCGAACTGCTGATCCTTACCAAAATCTAACCGACTAATCGTCACTGCCCGCTGACCCATCCATACCGGCATTCTGTGCAATCATTCCCAAACTAATCGCAACCCCATACCCAAGACGGGCATATTCGACATGCGCAGGTACACGAACTAAGTCGTCCGCGAGCCTTGAAAATTCCTCATAATAAGCAGGCGCTCCTTGTTCAACTTTCTCTTCAACGATCGAACCTAAATACCCAATTATTGTTGCATTGACTTCTCCCGCCGACATATCTTTTGTGCTCACTTCGCTCAAGATGCCTTGGATCATCCCGTAAAAAGCATCCGCCATTGCCGCCCTTCTTTGGGCACTCTCAGGTATAGATTTACGGGCAACGTGATATCCGACGACAAAACCATCAATAAACGCCGTCCTTATCATTCGAGCATCAGCCGGACCCTCACCTACCCATGGCATCGTCCTATATCCGTCTCGTACGACTCTTGCCTGATACATGACCTGACCCGTCGTATTTGTCGCGAAGCGCCCTCACATACTCCGATGTGCTAAGGCCCGCTCGCTCCGCTTGAATAGCCTGAAAAATCGCATGAGGCGTTGGACGTTCTGGAGTTTGATGCTCACGCTCTGTCATCAGATTATTTTATGCCCGATATACACACCCTGCAAGCGTAAGCGCAGCGTGTGAATTTTAATGCCAATCTACCCCTTGACGTATCGACCCATTCCGAGTACAATTGAACAGATTGATTTAGTAAATTTAAGGAGTTAACCCTATGTCACACGTCAAAGCAGGTGGTTCATCAAAGAACATCCACAATAACGCCGGCCAACGTCTTGGTGTTAAGCGCTTTGGTGGCCAATCGGTTCGCACAGGCGAAGTATTGGTCCGTCAAACCGGTTCAACCAAAATCGCTGGCCCCGGTACCTTTATCAGCCGCGATTTCACTATTCACGCTGCAATTGATGGCGTTGTTAGCTTTAACAAAGTTCGCAAAAGCCGCTTTACCGGTAAAACAACTCCTCGTACACAAGTTGTTGTCAGCTAATTAACTCCGACATTAAAATAACCTCCCGCTCGGGAGGTTATTCTTTATTCAAGGCCTTTAGACGCACGGTAGTTGTTATTTTCCCAACTCTCTCTATCTGCGGCCTGACGCTGCAACCCAGGTAGAGCGGCAATTCGTGCTGCCTCGGCAGCTACGGCATCCGCCTCACGGCGTCGCGCCTGCTCCATGGCAACCTCTGTCTCCGAATCTGCAAACAAGAAGGCGTATTCATCACTGGGCGCAGCTTCCGCTGCAACGCTCTGATCTCTGACCGCCTGAAACTCAGCAGCATTTGTCATCACTTGCGCTGTCGCGTCCTGGCCAAGTTCTTTTTTTAGCGTACGCTGATGTTCACGATCACGAAGGCGTAATCGGTCCAATGCGTCAAGTAAATGAATGCCCGTCGTTTCATCGTGGATAAGTGTATCCATGGCAGATCGAAGCTTACCGCCGTTTGTGACAACACCTAGTGATTCATTTAGGCTATCCAGATCACCTGCATCAATATCCTCTCGTGCAAGCTTAGCAAACCCAACCAATCCGTCGATAAGCTCTTTACGTGTATAGGTTTTACCCTCCGCAGATGTCAATTTACCCTCAATCGCTTCAGCTTCAGCGTCCATCAACAACGTATCAAGTGCACTCGCCAACAAATCAGGGTCACCGTTCTCTTTTGCCTGCTCAACAATACGACCAGCAGTCGTAGCATGCCTGCCCTCATGTTGCTTTTTCAGCACATCTGTATTGATTGGTGTGGGTTCGTTTACTACTGTCATGTGTTTGTTTTTATTAACCTTTATAGTCACTATAGCATAAGCTTGATAAAAAAGCAACCCCTTGTCATAAGAGGTCGCAATAGAATCTACTCGTTGGTGTTATGCGGGCTTATTTTCAAGTAGCCCAAGATGGAACTTGACGCGTTCAACCACATCACCGATCACTACTTGTGATTTCACCAAATAATCGTTAACACCCAGTGCCTCGGCCCGTTCCTTGTCCTTTGGTTGCGACAATGCCGTCAGCATAATAATGCGGATGCTGGCCGTTTCGGGGGTGTTACGCAAAATATCCAGTACATCAAACCCGCTAATTTTTGGCATCATGGCATCAAGTAGTATCAGATCAGGCTTGAAATCGACGGCTGCAGACAAGGCGTCCTCGCCGTTATTAACTTCACGGATTTCAAAGCCTTCCAGTTCCATGCGTGACTTATACACCGCAGACAGCGCAACATCATCTTCAACCAGCAAGATCTTTTTCTTTGTGTCCATATTACCTCTTATACTACTACACCTGCCGGGGTAAGCACAAGCGCTACAGCCCGAGAGTCTTCTTGGCGGCGTTCAGTTGTGGATCATTACCTGCGTCAACATCGGCCTGTGTCAACGTGGCCGCAACATCAGGCGTAATGCCGTCACTGGTGATGTTCTTGCCATTCGGCGTGTACCAACGTGCTACGGTCACCTTCAGCTGTGCGCCGTCCAGTAGCGGGATCAATTTCTGCACACTTCCTTTGCCAAACGTCTTTTCGCCCACCAATTTAGCCACGCCATGATCTTGCAGCGCTCCAGCCACAATCTCACTGGCACTTGCGCTACCACCGTTTACCACTACAACTGTTGGGATACCGGCTAAAATTGCATTACGCCCCGATTTTAGTTCGGTGGTCACGACACCGTTGGTGCGTTCGCTCACAACTACTTTGTTATCTAACCACAGACCAGCCACGTCCTGGGCAGCATCAACATATCCACCACCGTTACCGCGTAGGTCCAATATAATGCCCTTCACGTTCTGGTCTTTAAAGCTTTTGGCAGCTGCCCGTGACAGCTCTGCCGTCTGGCTGTCAAAGCGACTAATCGTCAGTGTCCCGATACCATCGCTCACGCTGCTGTCAACGCTTGGATTTGTTACCGTCGCACGCGTCACAATGTATTCTTTGATCGTACTGCCACGTTGAATCGATAGTTTTACGGTCGTGCCCACTTCACCACGGATCTTGCTGACCGACTGTTCAACGCTCAGACCAACGGTAGACTCGTCGTTAATGCTCAGCACCACATCGCCCGCTTGCAGTCCGGCTTTAATAGCCGCGTTATCCTTCAGCACTCGTATAATAGTGATTTTTTCGTTACGCTTACTCACTTCGGCACCAATACCGCCACCAATTGCGCCTGACAAATCGTCAGCAAAGCTACTGCTTTCGGCCTTATTCATAAATAATGTGTACTGGTCGCCAGCCGCATTCACCAAGCCTCTATTGGCGCCCTCAATCAACGTCGCATCGCTCAATGTCCCGTCAAAATTAGCCTTTAATGCTCGATACGTTGCCTGAATGGACGCGGTATCAAGCGTATCGGCACTTACCTTCTGTCCGAAAAGTGGCGCCACAAGCGCAACGATCTGATCGCTTCGCGTGCCCAAGAAAAATCCGATAATGGCCACCCCCGCCACCGCAAATAACCATACATTAGTTGATAATAGCTGTTTGCCATGTGGTTGCTGCGCCCGGTCGGCCGCTCGACGCTGTTTTTTGTTCATGTTACTCCCCTGATATGGTCTTTTTACTCATATAAGTATAGCGCACTCTGGGGTGAGTGCGCTATAAAACATATGCTTTTTGTAGGCTTAGAAATAGATGTAAATGTCGTATGTTGATGCTGATACGCGCATCTTGCTGTAGTGGCCCCAGCCTGATCCACCAGCGTTGTAATAGTTGTACTGGCTGACGTCAATCGTTCCGTCACCGTTGACCGCTTCTACCCACACAATGTGTCCGGCAGCACCGGCCATAATGACACCGGCCGAACCAACTCGTGGCGTATACCCAGTTGGGATTGCGTTGCCGCCGTTGCCGTATCCTGATTGTGCATTTCCAGGCCACTGGTTGGCGTTTCCGACACCGCCCCAGTACGGCATGTATCCGTTCTTTTGGT
>CALMQN010000019.1 GCA_937872185.1 uncultured bacterium | reverse complement strand
CAACTTTCAGCATCTGCAAGAAGAGTTGGTTGACACCGAAGACAAAATCCAGGCATCACGTCGCTTTTATAACGGTGGCGTTCGCGATTTGAACACCAAGATTCAGACCTTTCCTGCAAACATTATTGCCAGCATGTTCAAATTTGTCAGTCGTGATTTCTTTGAACTGGGCGAAGCTGAACAAAAACAAGCTGAAAAGCCAGTCGACGTAAAATTCTAGTTGTAGGCCCCGGTTGCTTACATGCTTGGGTCCACTTTTAACACCATTCTTCATCACAGCCTGACCATCATAGGTATTGCTGGTGGTGGAGGCTCTTCTGGTGGCGGTGGCGGAGGTGGCGGTTCGTCGGGTGGTAGTTTTTCGGGCGGTGGATCATCAGGATCCGGCGGCGGAAGCGATGAGTTTTCGTGGCTGGCAGTGGTCATCAATGTGGTTGTATGGGCGTCTGTTGTGTTTATCATCATATCGTCAAGTATTGCGGCCAAGCGTGCAATCGACAGGCGACGTGAGCGCATGAAAGCACAACTGGCGACGGCAAGCAGCACCGATCCGTTGTGGTCGCAGGATCAACTGATCGCGTTTGTTACCAAGACATTTTTGCGTCACCAAAAAGATTGGTCGGCGTTTGACGTTGCGTCGATGAAGACATACATGACGCCGGATTATTATCACTACACCGAACTGATGTTAGCAGCATTAAAGCTGGCTAATCGTCAGAATCAGGTCGATAAGATAACCGTCAATTCGGTCGAGATCGTTAGTTTTGAAGATTATGCCACAAATGCGCTGGATCACTTTGAGGCCACAATTGTCGCGACGGTCAACGATATCATTAATGATACGGCCGAGCAGGCACTTATTCATGTTCAGACAATTACTGCGACGCAGACATATAAGTTTGTGCGTTCGGGTGACACGTGGTTGTTTGCGGGCATCGATCAGGCAACCGCTAGCCAAACCACGTATAACCAAGCACTGGAAAGTTTTGCCAAAGAAAACAAGTATTATTATGCGATTGACTGGGGTTGGTTGTTGCTGCCAAAACGTGGCCAACTGTTTGGCACAGGTCGCTTTGGGGTATCGGACATTAATAATCACATTATCGGCATGTATAACGACACGCTGATTCAGCTGTATACGTATGCACCAATCCCAGGTGGAACACAAAATTATGTGATTGCGCAGACCAGCGTACCGAAAGAGTACGGTGACATTGTGGTCAGGCGTAAAAAGTCAGGAATGAACTTTAAGATAAAGGACCTGAATAAATTGTCGACCGAGTGGGGTGATTTTAACAAGAAATACGACGTATTCGCAAGCAACGCCGAACAGGCAACCAGTTTTGAATTGCTGAACCCGACGTTTATGGAAAAGTTAGAAGCTGTGCCATTTGAAGTAAACATTGAAGTGGTTGATAATGTCGTGTATTTGTACGCTGATGAGGCCGAGTCAAAAGTAACGACAAGTGCATATGACGCCCAGAGATATGAGGTGATGCTGGGACTGTTAAAAGACGCTTTTAAAGAGATGCGCATGTAGTTTTTTACCCTAAAAAGCGATATAATATAAGCAGATGTACAAAGCAATTGCCGCCAATAAACGCAACACCATTTTGATCATGGCAGTGTTTGTGGGGCTTATCGGTGCCATTGGTTGGGCGGTTAGTTATATGTACGGCAACACCAGCATGAGTTATTGGATTATCGGCTGTGCGCTTGTATACGCAGTGCTTCAGTATTTTTTTGCCAGTAAGCTTGCGGTCGCAATGACCGGCGCCGAACCTATCGAAAAGCGCGATAACCCGCGGCTGTACCGCGTTGTCGAAAACCTAGCCATTACCCTTGGGATCCCGACGCCAAAGGTATATATTATTAACGATCCTACCCCGAACGCATTTGCGACCGGACGTGATCCAAAGCATGCGATTGTCGCAGCCACGACTGGGCTGTTGGACATTATGGACGACAGCGAGTTAGAAGCAGTGATGGCGCATGAAATGGGACATGTGCAAAATTATGATATTCGCGTCAGCATGATTGCCTTTGGGTTGGTTAGCGCAATCAGCGTAATATCTGATTTTGTACTGCGCATGATGATTTTTGGTGGTGATAACCGCGACAACAATTCGTCACCGCTGATGCTGATTATCGGTATTGTGGTGATTATTTTAGCGCCAATTATTGCAGTCATCATTCAACTGGCTATCAGCCGTCAGCGCGAATACCTGGCAGATGCAACCGGCGCAATGACGACTCGTCACCCAGAAGCATTAGCCAAGGCACTTGAAAAATTGCAGCAGTATGGCAAGCCAATGAAAAAGCAGAGCACGGCATCGGCGCATTTGTTTTTCAGCAGTCCTTTAAAACCAGGCTTCGTCAATCGTTTGTTTAGTACCCACCCTCCACTTGAAGATCGCATTGCGCGTTTGCGCGGCAATGACGGAAAGTTTTAATGACCGCCAAAAAACAACCAGTCAAAAAGCAGACTGTGTGGCAGCAATTCGTTACGTTTTTTAAAAAACGCGCGGCAAGCATTCGTGTGCGGGTTGATGCGTATTTGGCGCGCCGCCCACATCGCAGTTTTCGTCGAACGCGTCGCCGCGATTATACACGGTCACTACGTCTGCCAGGTTATTTTGCTTTTACGGCGCACGTACGAAAAACATTATGGGCACATCGCAAGACATTTTTGTTATTGACACTCACGTACGCCATTTTAAGCGGCATTATGGTCGGTTTGGCGTCACAGGATTTATACACCACACTGACCGAAACGCTGCGTGATACCAGCGGTGAGATTTTTGATGGTAATGTTGGCGAGTTAGGCAAGGCGGGATTGTTGTTGCTGACCGCTATGACCGGTGGTATAACGCAGTCTCTGACAGAAGTGCAGCAAGTGTATGCCGGCCTGATCGCGTAACTGGTGTGGT
>CALMQN010000018.1 GCA_937872185.1 uncultured bacterium | reverse complement strand
TGTCTTCTCTTTTTGGTGTTTACCGTGTCGCTGGTGGGCATGACGGGAATTGAACCCGCGACCTCTGTCTCGGAAGAGACAGCGCGCTACGACTGCGCTACATGCCCGGGGTGTGCACAGCAGGGATCGAACCTGCGACCTATCGGTTAAGAGCCGATCACTCTACCAACTGAGCTATGTGCACCCGGTGATTCCGGCAGGATTCAAACCTGCGTCCCACGCTTTTCAGGCGTGTGCTCGGTCTTAGGCCGAAGCCGTTACCGCTGAGCTACAGAACCCTGGGGTGTGGCGGCGTTGGGGGAAACGCTGCCACACCACTTGTGGATTGATCCAGGAAACGTGAGTCTTTACCCGCTCCTGAATTTGTCACGAGTAGTATCATATCAGTTAGGCTGACCGGTGTCAATACCTAAATGGCGCCATCAAGTAAATCTTGTTCGAATGCGAGGATGCCTTTATACGATTGGTCGTACTCAGATACGTCAGGTAAATCAAGGGCGATGATGCGTCGCCAGACGGTATCAATGAGCTTTATGAAGCGAGCTTGTTCGTCCGGATCAAATCCGGTTTGTAAATCAAGAATCTGGCCAGACGCGGTTGGCTGGATAAACTGAATGATACCCGTTTCGACGCGCTGATCACGATAATCGCGGGCATTTTCGACCAGTAGTTTGTAAAACATCAACTGCTGCTTATATTTATGCAGTTTAATTTTTTCGTAATCAGCTTTACCCGTCCAGTTACGCGTTGGTGCGCCGGTTTTATAATCAGTGACCGTGACCGTTTTGTCAGGTGCGATGTCGATCAAATCCAGGGCGCCTGATATGTGAGCGTCGCCGACAATGACGTGCTGAGATTTAAAGTTGATCTCTACTTTTTGCGTTTGGCTGAACAATTCGTACTTGGCGTCCAAAAATGCCTGCAGCTCGTCACTGCCCTTCTGCAAGTACAGCTGGAAATCACTGTCGGACAAATGCTGATCACTCAGATGTGATTCAAAGTTATGTAGGATGTCTTCGACTGCTTGACGATTGCCGTGCGCGGCCAAGTGTATGTGTGCACGTTGAAGTGTCGCGTGGATGGCAGACCCGTAGGCCGACGCTGGGCTCATTGCCTGCGGAAAACGCAGCAGGTTTTGTAATAAGAAGTTTTGTGGACCGCCGCGCGTCACATCCAGAAAGTTTGTCAGGTGCGTGACACTTAACATGTATGATTGCAGGGTTGGTGCCAGTAGCGTTTTCAGGTCGGCACCTTGCGCGTTAACCAGATGGTCATACCATTGTATCTCGGCTGTTTCAAGCGCAAGCGATGAACGTTCGGGGGCATCGATAGGTATAACCGGCAAGGCGTCGTGCAGCAAGAAGCTTGCACGTAGTGTCCCCTTGCCGTTATCGTCGTGTGACGCATAGCTAATGTGCAGCGTGTTCTTCGCACGTGTGGCAGCGACGTAAAACAAACGAAGTCGTTCGTCGGCGCTATCGCCTGTTGGTGCGAGGGGCAAGTTTTCGGGATAACTAATCATGCGGCTGTGGCTGCGTGCACGTTCACCCCATACCGCATCGATGGCGCCAGTGATATAGACGCTATCGAATTCAAGCCCCTTAGATTTGTGGGCGGTCATAAGTTGAACAGCGTCCGTGTCGGCATCGGGGTGATGAACGCTGCTGATACCGCTGCCGATGCTCTGATGGAGGCTGATATATTCGATAAACGTGATCAGGTTTGGTACCGCATTTGGATTATATTCGCGCAGTTTGGTGCGGATGGCGCGAAGGCCTTCCAGGTAACGGATATATGTATCAGGGCTATTTTTTAATGCCATATCCGAAAAGTAATAATCATAGATTGGGCTTTTAAACGACGATGAGTTGTTGGTTGCAGTAAGCGTATCGTCGTCGTGTTCGCTGTCTGCTGCTTGTGCATCGGTTTTGCCGATCATACTGTCAAGGATTGATTCGAGCGGTGTGGTTGGGATTGATAGCGCCAGCTTAATCAGCCAGTCGCGTAAGGGTGCAAAATCAGGTGATAGTGCCATCTCGTCCAGCCAGTGGGAATGGTTGTTAAACGAACGCAGACTGAGCGCCCAAATGTGTGACGGTTCGATACTCCATGCTGGATGTGCCAACAGTTGGGGCATTAGCCCATTGACCTGACGGTGCTGCCCGAGCGATATGCCAATCAGCACACGGGCCAGTTGTTCGACCAACAGGATCGGCGGCAGTTCTAGGACATTATCGCGACGTTCATAAGCAACCGCAATATTGGCACGCTCAAAGTATGGCAGCAGTGCTTCAATCTCTTGATGCTTGCGGGTCAGAACGGCGATATCGGATAGTTTGGTGCCTGACTTCACTGTCTGCTCGATATCTTGGACCAGCCAGTGTCGTTCGTCGGCATTTGTGCTTGCCTCGCGCAGGCTGACGACGCCAGGGCCTTTTTTGGTTTGGGCTTTTAGGTGCTTATTCAGTTCATCAATACGGTCTTCCAAACGGTCCGTTCCTTGTGTAATGATGGCGCGGCTGTTTGCCAGGATGTCTTGACCCGAGCGGTAATTATCGGTCAGTCCAATGACCTTGGTTTTAGGATAGTTTGTGCGGAAATTAATAATGTTGCTGATGTCAGCGCCCTGGAAACTATAGATTGCCTGGTCGTCATCGCCGACTACCATAATGTTTGGCGTATCCCCCTGAGCAACGTTATTGGTCAAATTGTGGACGATGCGCATTTGGGCCATATTGGTATCTTGGAACTCGTCGACCATGATGTATTGATATTTTTCCTGCAGGTTAAAACGAAGTTCGTTGAATACTTCCATGGCGTGCACCACGCGCAAAATCATATCGTCAAAATCATACAACTCGGCCTCACTCATGCGTGCCAGGTACTGTTCGTACAGTGAACTAATGGCACGAAGTTTGACCTGGCGGTCGCGGGATTTTAACACAAAGGTGCCTTCATCGTCTTTTTTAAACCACGCATTACGCCATGCGGTAACAGCAGTTGTTTTACCCGATATTTGTGCAGTCTCTACCGCTGAAGCAAGCGAGTCGCTGATGATGGTTGATAGCGGCACGATGTTTGGCAGGCTGACGGAACCACCGCTGTCGCGGATAGCGTTGATGTGGACGGCCAGCTGGTCGGCAGTTGTTTTGCTGGGTTTGGTGGCAAATATAGGGCCAAGCAGCTGTTCTGTTTTTTCAATAACTTCGTCATTCGCGTCTAGCACCAACAACAATTCATCGCTAGTCAGGCCGCTTTTTTTCAGTTCGGATATTGCTGTCAGGCTTTCGAATAAATACGTGTACTCGCCGTTCATTTTTTTGTTAAGGACATTGCTGTGGCCTAGCCCATCAAATATGTCGTGCATTAATTGATAACGGCTGAGTTCGTCCGCAGGGCGAAAATGTGCGCCAGCATAAAAGAATTCGCCGTATTGATTAATAATTTCGGTGCCAAAACTGTGAAAGGTATGAATGGCGACCCTATAGGCATCTTTGCCCAATAATCCTACCAAGCGTTCGCGCATGGCATTTGCACCGCTTTCGGTAAAGGTCAAACACAGGATATTTTCGGGCAATGTATCGGTGCGCTTAAGAATATTTGCGACACGAACACTTAACAGTTCGGTTTTGCCGGTACCTGGCCCCGCCACCACCATGACGGGCCCTTCAATGGTATCAACCGCCTGTTTTTGCGCCGCGTTTAACGCCCCATATCGCTTTTCATAGTTCATTGCTGTCTATTGTAGTTGATACACATACCATCGTCGAGCTTTGACAACTGCCGATCAGTGGTACAATGGAGCGCATGAGTGATGTGATGTATGAAGAATTAGCGCTGGAGCGCAAAATTCGCGAACGGTTTGGCATTGATGTTGATGTTCGCCAAACAATTGTCAGCAAAGTCCCGGTTAGCCATACTGGCGATGCTACCCTATTTTTGACCAGCAAAAAGCAGCTGTATGTTTATATTTCGGGCCAATCAAAGTTCTTGCTGGGCGACATTAAAAAACTGGTTGCGCGTATGGGCCTGAATGCCGAAGCATTTATTCCACCCAAGGGCCGCCCACATTATTTTGACGAGGTTGGTCGAGCCAAATTTCATGATGTTTTTCCTGGTCGTTCACACGTGAGTGACGATGATATCTTGTTTTATCGTACCTTGGCGCCATATAACCCGGCCCTTGTGCTAATTAGCGGGACTAAAGACGGCAATATTTATCAGTTTGATACTGACGCGAGTGGCGGTTGGCGCGTGGCGACGAAGTTTGCGTATCGCCGAATCAAGACAAGCTAGTTTTTATCCTGGTCCGTTGTATCCGGTCCATGTTGTACCAGAGTTTGCCGAGTAACCACCAGATGGCCCCTGGCAACGAAGGAACGCGCCAAATCGGACATAGTATGGGCCATAACCACTGCTTGAACTGTAAGGGCGGACGATGTACCACGTGTTGGCGGTTTGCCAGCCGGTATCGTATTGCGTCGATGGGCTGTCATAGTTTGTCATGACATAGTATTGAATTGACGTGCCTGCAGGGCAGGTACCCGATACGACTGTTTGTGCATAGTACCAGTTGCCACTTGGTGAGTCTGTTGGGTCCCAGCGAATCCAATATCCGTCTGCGTATGGGCGAACGCCACCCATATTGTTTTGCACACTTGGCGCTGACGGAGTATTAATTGTCGTCGTCGCATTAGCTGTTGGCGATGCGCTACTTGATACGGCACCCACCAGGGCATAGACACGGAAATAATAGATCTGTCCTTGGGCTAGGCCGGTCACGGCACGACTGGTCGTTGCAATGCCGGTGATGGTTGTTGGTGAGGTGAAGCCGCTGTTGGTTGCATACTGCAAGGTGTATGACGTTGCGACGGACACGGTTGCCCAGCTGGCGGTGATTTGTGTCGACGAGTTGGTGGTTGCCGTCAGTGTTGCGGGTGCTGGGACTGTCGTTGTTGCCTGAACGGTTGCACAATAGTCACTGACATCGCCTGGTGCGATAGCCTTGACGCGGAAGTAGCGGGTGTCTCCGGCTGTCAAACCAGTCAAGACATATTGTTGAGGCGTGGTGATACCGGTCACAATTGATGCGCCAGTGAACGCGGCATTGTTGGCGTATTCAACAGTATAAGTGCTGGCAAGTGCGATTGAGTTCCAGGTCAATGTAATTTGTGAAACGCTGTTTGGTGTTGCCGTACAGGTTGGTGTTGCCAGTGACGATGTGGTTGCGTTGGCCGTGTTAGACCAGCCACCCTGTCCGGTGCTGCCGATTGGCGCAACCTGGAAGTAGTACTGCGTACCAGCGGTCAATCCTGTTACGGATAACGCGTTTGTTGTCGGGAATGCAAACGGCGATGGCGTAATACTGGTGTATGGTCCGCCTGCCGAGGTTGCGCGTTGTACGGCGTATGAAGTTGCATTTGGAACGGCCGTCCAGGTTAGATTGATCTGACTAAAGCCTTGGACGGCTGCGGCTAGGTCTGTAATCGCACCCGACGTGGTGATAGCGGCCTTGCGGCGACTTTCGATGCTTTTAACGACGCCGGTGCCCTCTTCGACGTACTGTAGGGTAAATTCAAGACATCCTGTACTGGTACAGGTGGTACTGCCATCGCCAACATAAGCAAATGAATCAGTTGTGGGTATCGCAGACGTAATGTCAGTACAAAAATCAATCGAGTTAGTTTGGCTGGAGTCTGCCCGCGGTGCAACCAGGACGGTTTTATCAACACCGACAAGTGTATTTGTTGTCACGGCAGTTGCCGTGTCGGTCATGGCATTACAACTGGGGTATTCGCCGTTTTCGTCGTAGTATTTTTCCAGCGCTTCAGCCAAAAGCGTAACGCGGGTTGAACGCTGCGTGTCGCGCGAGTCTGCCTGATAACGGTTAAAACTGATGACGCTAATAGTCGTTAAAATGCCAATAACGGATATCACGACCAGTAGTTCGATCATCGTGAAACCGTTTATGATTTTTCTCATAGCATAATTGTACCAAGTTTTTATAAAAACCAGTACTTTATGTCGATTATTTTAAGTCAAGAACGACCAGGTGCTCGATGTGCGGGGTCCGTGGGAAGAAGTTATACCCTTGGTGGGCTTTGACACCGTACAATTCGGCCAGTCGTGCAACGTCGCGCGCTTGGGTGACGGGATTGCATGACAGATAGATAATGCGCTGCGGCTTCGCCTCTAACAGTTTGTTTATAACGTCTTCGTGCAGCCCGGCACGTGGCGGGTCGACGATAATCGTCTTGTCACCCGTAATGTACTCTAAGGCGCCTTCACTGGGCGCTAGGATGGCTTTGACGGCCTTTTCGCGCTCTAACGCGGTGATGTTGCGTTTCATTTCGCGCACGGCTGATTCGTTGATCTCAACCATGGTGACGTTTTCACCACCAATAGTCAGGCCAATCGTGCCAACGCCGCTGTATAAATCGACGGTTGGCGTGCCCTCTGTGACCCATTGCTTCATATCGCGTAGCGCTTGTTCGTATACAGGGATATTAATTTGGAAAAAGCCTTCAACTGCGTAATCAAACGATATATCCAGAATGCTATCAGTTAAGCTGGTCGTCCCCCACGACTGCAGTCGTTCGGTAATGACGCTGGCAGGGCTTTTTGGATTGCTGAAAATCAGCTCGAACCCAATAATGTGACCGTTTTCTTTCAGTCCTTCCAGTTCGGGACCGGTCAACTGGATAAAAGACTGTTCCTTTACATATAGCTGAACGGCAACGTTACCTGCGGCGTCACAGCGGACCAATAATGTCTTTAACATGTACGCGCGGATGTCAGGTTTTGATCGCAGCAGGTCGCGCATGGCAACAGCCGCTGCATTAATGTGTGGGTGCGCCAGGCTGGTACCCTCAACCGGTATCTTGCCGTGGGTGCCACGGCGGAAAAACGCCAGGTCCATCTGTTCTTTTTCTTTGTCCCAATACCAACTGAATTCGATTTTGTTGCGGTATTCGAACTGTTTATCGTCACTATATACGGTAATTGCGCCCGGTAGCACTATGTCATGCAGTTCAAATGCTTCTTCGATTAACGCTGATTTATAGTGCTGTTCAGCGTCGAAAGTCATGATTTGCCACGGGCTGGTTGATAAATAACTGTCTTCGTCACGCGGTGTTACGCGCTCGGTGCTCGGTGTCATAACGTCAACAACCACGCCTTCGGCCAGGTTTGACTTCTTTTTGGTCATTTGCACACTCACCTGTTCGCCGGGCAATCCGCCCCATACAAACAGCTTTCGCCCACCTTCCAGTGTGCCAAGGGTTTGGCCACCACCAACAATTTTGTCCAACGTCAACGTGACGATGGGTAATTCTTTTTTGCTCATCTGGATATTGTATCATTTTTTTGTTACAATTACCTCTGCTGTTTAGGGAAAAGAGCAGCCCGACGGTCGGATTGATTTCGACCCCGGCGCGTTGAGAAAAACCGTAGGTTTGTCTCAAAGTAGTTGTGGGATGTCGCCAAGTGGTAAGGTGAAGATTGCCAGGCGGCAATCTGCAAGGCCGGAAGCGCGACGGCGCTGAGGCGGGCCCGCGCAATTTGTCCCCAGGCAAATATGTGTGGGATGGGTTCTGGGACAGGCTACCAGAAACGAGACAGCGATACGTTCGTTCACAATACGCTACATACATAGTGGGATGTCGCCAAGTGGTAAGGCACTGGTTTCTGGTACCAGCATTCGGGGGTTCGAATCCCTCCATCCCAGCCATGAAAAATCGAGTCCATTTGGGCTCGTTTTTTCATGCCGAGATTGGGATTCAAACCCCCGAGTGCACATTCGGGGGCGAACGGTGCCAGTGGCACCGTGAGAGCGACGTTCCGTTGACGATTGATCTTCAAACGCGAACTCGCGGGGTCGCGGAACGTGACCGAATCCCTCCATCCCAGCCAAGAAAAAGGACGAGCATCTGCTCGTCTTTTTTCTTGTCACGGGTTTGGAAGAATCTGAACCGCCGAGTGGGCATTCAGGGGTGAGGCTCGCAATGTCTGCGGGTCGCAAGGCCGGAAGCCAGATGACGAACGTCACCGACTGAGTCGGGGTCGCGGAAATTTGTAAAGCAAATTATCTGTGACAAGACAGTCAGTGACTGTTCGAGGGAAACCTTCCGATGAAAACTGTGTTTTCAATCGTGAAGTTTCGGGGTGAGAAAGTTCAGTGAACTTTCGCAAGGCCGGAAGCGCGACGGCGCTGAGGCGGGGTCGACCAATTTGTCCCCAGACAAATATGGGTGACGCGGAACGTGACCGAATCCCTCCATCCCAGCCAGATGCGATACTCGGGTCGATGAGCATG
>CALMQN010000017.1 GCA_937872185.1 uncultured bacterium | reverse complement strand
ACATGGGTGTATTCGCGTTAATTGTTGCTGTGGTTGCTGTTGGGTACCGCGCACCTCAGCCATCGGCTGGTGTGGCTAATGCGAGTACCGTTTCGGCTGACACCGGATCACAACAAACCTCTGTTGACGAGGTAGTTGCTACTAATATTGCCGCGAACTTGGCCGAAACAACTAATTTGTCGGTTGCCGCCAACGTTGCCAATATGTCTGTGTCACTTACTGCTAAAAGTGAGTTGGCTCAATCAAATGAAGCCGTTATTAGCAAGCCGCAAATTTTGACTTCATCAGATGATAACCGCGCGATTGTATCGTACACCGCTAAGGCTGGCGATACTGTTGACGCCTTGTCGATTCAGTTTGGTGTTTCTAAAGAAACCATCAAATGGGCAAACAGTCTGACGTCTGACGCTATTGCTGACGGTAAGACCTTAAAGATTTTGCCAACTGACGGTGTTCTGTACACGGTTAAGTCCGGTGATACGCTCGCATCGATCAGCCAAAAATATAGCGCCGATCAGGCTCGTATTGTCCTGTACAACGACCTTGATGAGGCCGGTCTGACCGCCGGTGCACAAATTATCTTGCCTGGCGGTAGTCTGCCCGAGACCGAACGCCCTGGATATGTTGCACCACGTGTGGTCAGTTATGGATATGCAAGTACCGGATATAACGCCGGTAACATGTACCGTGCATCTGCTGGTAACCGCTATTCAATCGGATACTGTACATGGTATGCATACGAGCGCCGTGCCGAGCTGGGCCGTCCTATCGGTAGTTTCTGGGGTAATGCCTCGAACTGGGCGTATGCGGCCGGTGTAGCGGGCTATACGGTCAACCGTACACCTGAGGTTGGTGCCGTTATCCAAAACGGTGGTGGTCTGGGCCACGTTGCGATTGTTGAAAGCATTGCTGAAAACGGTGACATTACCCTGAGTGAAATGAACTATGGCGGTGGTTGGAACCAGATCCACCGAGGTCGTATTATTACGGCTGGTCAGGCCACGCTGTACAACTACATTCACTAAGATATGTCGTGACAACTGATCGCCCCTGTTAATTCAGGGGCGATTTTGGTATGATAGGTGCTGATATGTTTGTCGACACCGCCAAAGTATTTATTCAAGCAGGCAAGGGCGGCGACGGAGCCGTTAGTTTTCGTCATGAAATTTATATTGATAAAGCAAAAGTATGATTTTATTTTTTAAAAATATAAACATCTCCAAATCCCCCTTTGGCTGTTAAACCAGTTGACGATATTACACAGTCTTTGAAAAGTATTTTAACAGATATTGGTATTTAAAACTTAGAAATGCATAATTTATAGTCTATCTTTTA
>CALMQN010000016.1 GCA_937872185.1 uncultured bacterium | reverse complement strand
ATAACGTCTTTATTCATATTATATCCGCAGAATCCGATTCAATTTTTCTTTGATGGTATCACCATCACTACTACCAATCATTGTATCATAGCCAACCCGTAGTAATCCCATGGCAGTAATGAACGTGTGATCTGTTACTTTGGCTGTATCATCAGTAATTCCAATCACGTCAGACGGCAAAATATAATGCACGGTCGGCTTTTTGGTGAATGGCAAATCTTTATGCCACTCGGCTTTTTGCAGGGCATCGACCAGCTGTTCCAGGCTGGCTCCACCACCACACAGCAAAATACGATTTGGCAAATGATCAACCGAATCAAATTCACTCAGCGCTAATTCAACACCCGCTATCCAAACTTCCAGCGTTTTTTCGTTTGCATCGTGAACATCCTTCGCAACAGTTGGTTTGATTTGACTGTGACCAATATTCACCTTCAGCTTTTCGGCATCGGCATATGATAAATTCATTTCGCTGGCGATCGTATTTGTAAAACTACGGCCCCCAATACCAAACATCTTGGTACCTTCGACGCCACCATCGTTGACCACAGCAATGTCAGTCGTGCCACCACCAACGTCGGCCAAGATTGCCGTAAAGTTACTGCCCGCATCGTTACCTAACACGCTGCGACTAACGGCAAATGGTTCTGCAGCGACAGCTAATAACTCAAGCGACAACTCGTCAGCCACACGCTCTAATGCGCCAATGTGTACCATCGGGGCAAAGGCGGTGTAAATTTGGACAGCAACGTCGCGACCTTGAAAACCAATAGGGTTACTGACTTTATATCCATCAATGTGGATACTGACCAGCGCGCTGTTTACCAGCTTGACTTCAACTTCGTCGTTACCTGTTTCGAGGGCGATCTGTTTTTGCGCTTTACCCTGGGCGCGCTCTTGAACCTTTTCAATAATAAATTCCATCTCGGCCGTATCAAGCGGGCGGTCAGGTTGCGGACGGCGATAGCGGATCGTGTTAGTGACACCTTTGACCAGTTCGCCGGCAATACCAATCACCACGCGCTTGGCCTGTAATCCTGCTTGGTCTTCGGCTTCAGCCAGCGCATCCTCACAGTTACGAACAACTCCAGAAATATCAGCAATCGCACCCGAATGCATGTCGCTGAGTTCTTGGCGTGCACGACCAACGCCAACAATGCTTAATTGATCACCATCAATCTTGGCGATCAGCGCTTTAACAAATTCAGTACCAATATCAAGTGCGACGATATAATCATTCGCTTGGTTGTTTTTACGGTGGGAACGAAGTTTTTCAAATGCCATAATTGCTACCATTATATACTAAAGATGCTTATGGTCACAGGGGTTTGGACTATACCAGGATCGCTTTGATACGACGAATGCCGGCACTTGATGACTCTTCCTTGGTGATCTTGAAAGTCTTGCCACCCTCGGCCAAATAGCCAGTATGGTCAACGTGGGGACCACCACAAATCTCAAGCGAAGCGATATGATCGCCCTCACCCATTTGATAGACTTTCACCGTATCTGCGTATCGCTCGCCAAACGGACCAATCGCGCCCATGTCGAGCGCCACTTCGGTTGGGTAATCAGTATAGGTCACCGTCAAATCATCTTTAATCCAGCCGTTCACCAAATCCTCGGCCTTTTTGATCTCTTCTGGCGTCATTTTGGCGTCGTGATTAAAATCAAAGCGCAAACGTTCTTCTGTGATATTGCTGCCATGCTGGCGAAGTTCGGGGCCAAACAGTTCGCGAAGCGCAGACTGCAACAAGTGTGTAGCGGTATGATATTTTTTATGAATATCTTTATCACCAGCCAGGCCACCCTTGAACGTGCCCTTGGCGGCTGTTTGCGAACGTTCGCGTTGTTCGCGCATTTTGGCGTCAAACTCTTCGCGCCACGCATCGGATAACTTTACCTCTTGCTTAAACGCCTCTTCGGTTGACAACTCAACAGGAAAACCATAGGTATCATAGAGCGTGAATAGCTCGTTACCCGTCAGTCCACTCTGTTTAAACTTGTCTAACTCGCGGAGGCCCTTTCGCAGGGTCTGACGAAACACTTTTTCTTCCTTTACAAGTGTCGCTATGACCTCATCACGCTGATCACGAACTTCGGGGTAATCGTCAACGTACATATCAGCGATCACAGGCACAATTTCTTCAAAAAAGTTTTGTTCTATGCCCAGATCAAATGCAAAGCGAATGGCACGACGCAGCAAGCGACGCATGACATATCCCTGCTCTTTATTAGCAGGCTTGACACCATCAACGGCCAAAAAGGTTGCGGCGCGCAGATGATCGGCGATTACGCGCATACTTTCGGTATGTGATTCGTACTTTTTACCGCTCAGGGTCTGTAGCTTTTCAACAATCGGCCACAACAGACTAATTTTAAATACATCAGGGCTATCGATTTTTGCTGCGGCAATACGTTCTAGCCCGCCGCCAAAATCAACGTTTTGCTTTTCAAGTGGCGTAAAGCTGCCATCTTCGTTACGACGATATTGCATAAAGACTTGGTTGCCGATTTCCATAAATTGACCGCTGTCGCTAGCTGGATGTGCCAAACCAAACCCTTCGGCATGGTTTTGTGGGCCAAAATCATAAAACACTTCGCTGTCAGGGCCACACGGATCGCCAATCGGTGTTTTATCCAAACCACCACCACGTGACCACCAGTTTTCGCCGTCATCATAAAAGAAAATGCGTTCGCCGGGATTAATACCGCGTACATCGCCATCAGCTTGACTGCCCACTTCGACAATTGCGGCTTCAATACCTTTTTCCGCAAACACTTTTTGCCAAATATTCGCTGCTTCATCGTCGCGGGGTATGCCGTGTGTATCATCGCCAATAAATGCGGTGACGTATATCTTGTTTGGGTCCAGACCAACGGTATCGGTCAGAAATTCAAAAAACCAGCGAATCTGCTGTTCTTTGAAATAATCCCCCAGACTCCAGTTGCCCAACATTTCAAAAAAGGTGGTGTGGCGATTGTCACCAACATCTTCGATATCTTGGGCACGAAGGGCTGTTTGGCTGTCAACTAAACGGACACCTTCCGGGTGCGACTCACCCAACAAATACGGCAACAGAGGTTGCATACCGCTGCCGGTAAACAAGGTTGTTGGGTCATTGTACGGAATCAGCTTAGCGCGAGGAATAATCGCGTGGCCGCGATCTGCAAAGAACTGCAAATATGCATTTCGTATTTCTTGTGCATTCATCTCTGTTATTCTATCAGCCGATGACCACTTTTACAAACAGGCTATTTTTTCTGTGTCGGCAGACTGACCGTAAAACGAAACCCACTATTTGGATTAACGACCGTACTGTCAATCGAAGTCATACCAAGTGTAAGCCCTTTTTCATTCTGCGACCCGTATGGTTTATGGTCAACAGATGTTGGGCCTGTCGCGTCTAAATGATCAGGGCGACGAATCACAGGGACCGGCATTGCAGGCATCCCAGGAAACTCCGTAAAACCGGTCAATAATGGATAGCCCTCAAACCTACGAACAAGATTAATTGCGATGAAACCAGACGGGTTCAAGAACCTACCAATAAGCTCATGGCGGCGCGTTGCTCCGTTATTCAATGGTTCAATTGCCTCGCCAAGATCGGCCATTGTCGGAATAAGTCCATCGACAAACCCATCTGGTTTAATCATCGCCGTAACAACTCCAACCTGCGACTCATCGTGATAAATATGGCCACGCTTATACTGTGCCCACAACGACGAGAATACCCAGGTGCCATTTGGATTATGCCAGCCATCCACAATTGACGCCAGCTCGGGATCGGTTATCCGAACGAGCTTTCTTAAGCCAACACGATCGATCTTTGAAAGCGGTATAAAGTATTCTAGCTCTGGACCGCTTGCAGCGTCTGACAGATATGTTATCTCAGCCTCCGCCCTAGTTAGCAATTTATCGATTTTCTTATCCTCAATTAATCCAGCCTCAAGATACGCAGCCAGAATAACTTCTGCCCGCCTCTCGCCAAGACTATCACCGATACGCGTGTTTTCATTTTCAGATTGTATCCGTACCATCTTTGCTCCCTATGTGTTGACGTATTTCTTTACTTCATTAAACGATAATGCCGCCGCCCAAGCAAACATGACCGTCATAAATCACAATTGATTGCCCAGCGGCGACCGCACGCTCGGCGTTCACCAAATGGAGCTTCACGGCATCGCCACTGGTTGCCAGTGTGGCTTTGATGAGCGCCGCACGGTGGCGAACCCTAATGCTGTACTCGCCATCAGCTGGCGCGTCGTTGATCCAATGCACGCTGGCAAGCGTCACATCCGTCTTCCACAATGCACCGTCATTCAGGTCGGTCGTGACATATACTTCGTTTTTATCCATGTCTTTACCAACGACATAATACGGCAGGCCGCCACCTAGCTCTAGGCCATGGCGTTGACCAAGTGTGTAAAAGATCGCACCATCGTGATGGCCCAAGACTTTCCCCGACTGTTTATCGGCGATGTTACCTGGCACCTGCTGA
>CALMQN010000015.1 GCA_937872185.1 uncultured bacterium | reverse complement strand
AGTCAGAAATAGGGGAGAAGAGAATATGTTTGAAATTGAATACAAAGGTGCCAATAGTGTCGTTATTTCGACCAAAAAAGTAACATTAGTGACTGACCCAAAGCTTTCACTAGTTGGCCTGAAGGACATTGCACTAAAAGATGCAGTAGAGATTGCCACCGAAGCACGTTTTGCCACCAACGGGCAGGATGCCCGACTGGTAATCGAAGGTCCGGGTGAATATGGTGTCGCCGATTTTGATATTAAAGGTATCCCCGCACAGCGTCACCTGGATGCTGAAGGGCAATTAGACACAATGTATAGGATTGAACTGGGCGACGTACGTATTGCGCTGCTGGGTAACATATACGAAAAGCTTAGCGAAGATCAGCTGGAAGAACTGGGCGTTATTGATATCCTGATTATCCCTGTTGGTGGTAACGGATACACCCTTGATGCAACCGGCGCAGCCCTGCTGACTCGTAAAATCGACCCCAAGGTCGTTATCCCGGTTCATTATGCGGACAGCGCAGTTAAATACGAGGTTGCGCAAGATACACTTGATACATTTGTAAAAGAACTGGGTGCATCAGTTGAAACGACTGCTAAGTATAAAGTAAAGGGACCACAGGCAATCCCTGCTGCATTGACAGTTGTCGAATTAACGCGCGTTTAAGATATGAACATATTAAAATAACCTCCCTAATGGGAGGTTATTTTAATGGTTGGTGCTATTAGGCGAGAATGCCCTTTTTCTTTAGCGTACGGATAGCCTGAGTGCTCAGGATCATCGTAACTTTTTGGCCGTTGAACTCAAAAGTCTTCTTTTGGAGGTTTGGCTTGAAGACACGGTTTGTACGGCGCAAAGAAAAACTGACATTGTTGCCAAATTGCTTGCCTTTACCGGTGAGTTCGCATCGTGCTGCCATTACATTACTTCCACTTATTTTTAACAGTACTAGCCATTGTAACGTTTTTATCCTTCTGCGTCAAGAGATAAAAGGGGTTAATCGGGCCCGTCGATGCTGGTATAATAAAGGTAATGAATATTGATATCGTATATATTGCCATCGTGATCGTGGTCATTTTGTTTTCGATGACACTGCACGAAGCCATGCACGCTTTTACGGGGTATTGGTTGGGCGATGATACCGCCAAGATGATGGGGCGTTTGACGCTGAACCCGATAAAGCACATCGATCCTTTTTTGACGATTTTGCTGCCAGTTATGCTGGCAGTTGCGGGTTTGCCGATATTTGGTGGTGCGAAACCAGTGCCGTTTAACCCCCATAATGTTCGCTGGGGTGATTTTGGAGCAGCCCTGGTGGCATTAGCGGGCCCACTGACCAATTTGTTCATCGCGTTTTTGGGATTTGGCGTATGGGTTTTGGCCGGCGCACCCGCCGACGGCATAGCGGGACAAGTGTTTTCGACGATTATTGCGGTCAACCTTGGGTTCTTTATCTTTAATCTTATTCCAATCCCACCACTTGATGGGTCGCGGGTGATCTATGCCTTGGCACCAGAGTTCGTCAAACGCGGCATGGAGGTGATGGAACGATACGGCATTATCGTCATTTTTGGGCTGGTGTTGATCGCCGGCCCTAGCCTGGGGTTATTGATGACAACTGTCGGTAGTTTCTTCATCGATGTGTTTAGTAACATATTCCGCCTGTAGTTAAAACTACGTAGGATATGTACATCTGTTTACGGTGTACGTAGCTGCTACGAAGCATTGATGCGGGGTATGGGCGGGCTTATAATAAGAAGTACCCAGGGTAAGCCTAGGCGTGCATGATTTTCCTGAATATCATAGAGATAGGGAACTCAAATTATGCGTCTCCGTGGAGATGTGTTGCGAGTACCCACCTTGCATTTAAGCCAAGGAATATCGAGCGTCGAAAGCGAACCCTGGGTTTCATGTATTTTTCGGGATGTGGCGCAGCCTGGTAGCGCACACGGCTGGGGGCCGTGGGGTCGCAAGTTCAAATCTTGTCATCCCGACCACAGTTTTTGACGGTATATGCCGTCATTTTTTTATAGGGCCTATGCTTACTCGTCAAACCGCCGAACGGGTGATACACTAAAAGCAGATACGTGGGCCAAAACAGAAAGTTATTCATGAAGCAAAGAGTCGTCGTACAAGCAATTATTCAAGAG
Source organism: uncultured bacterium (assembly GCA_937872185.1). Lineage (GTDB taxonomy): Bacteria > Patescibacteriota > Saccharimonadia > Saccharimonadales > Saccharimonadaceae > UBA1547. The sequence goes on along the minus strand of CALMQN010000015.1, from coordinate 1,280 downwards.
GGGGGTAAGACCTTATTACTTAAACGTTCCCAGGGAAGGCCCGGTATCGTTGGCAAATTTGAATTGCCTGGCGGTACACTGGATGATAAAGAACAGCCCGAAGATGGTCTGCGGCGACATCTAAAAAACGACGCGGGGTTAGTCGCAGATCAGTTGGTGCTGCGTGATGCCATGACGTTGACAAATCGCGAAGAAGGCGATGTCCAACACGTATTTATTGTGTTCAGCGCACAGGGTATCACTGAGGAAACGCAGCTGACACTTGGGAGTAGTTATGATGCATATGCATGGAAAACGATGCAAGAATTGCAACAAAATGATCTTCGGGACAGCGCTTATTATCTGTTAGGACTGAACGATGCATCACAAGAACCAGCCGGACCATCGTACGTTGTCATAAATAATGATGACAAAAAGTCTACAAATAATAATCGCGTCACTATATATTCCGATGGAGGGTCGCGAGGCAATCCCGGGCCATCGGCGGCTGCATTTGTGATGTTAGACGATCGTCATCATGTGATTGGTCAGGGCGGAACATACTTGGGCATCACGACAAATAACCAGGCCGAGTATCACGGCGTCAGACTGGGGCTTGAGAAGGCGGTTGAAATGGGCATCGAGTCTGTCGAGCTGCGCATCGATAGTATGCTTGTCGTGAATCAACTGAAGGGTGCCTATAAAATCAAAAACCGTGAACTATGGCCAATTAATGAACGCATTACAGAATTGATCCCGCACTTTCACTCGGTCAGGTTTGTCCATGTACCCAGAGAACTCAACCAAATGGCAGATTCACTGGTTAACAAGTTCTTGGATGAGCACAAAACCGAAACGGTATAAAGTTTTGCTATACTGTTATGAGGCAGTTCATTAGATGATCGCCCGCGTCTTCGGACGCTGGAGGAAAGTCCGGGCAGCGTAGGGCAGTGGCAGTCGCTAACGGCGACCGGGGGTGACCCTAGGGAAAGTGCCACAGAAACGAAACTACCTCCTTCGGGAGGAAAAGGTGAAACGAGTGGGGTAAGAGCCCACAGGTTTTGCAGGTGACTGCGAAGCGAGGTAAACCCTGCTTGCTGCAAGGAGACGTATGCACATTAAGGTGCCCGCCGTGTGTGCGTCATAAGAACCGCTTGATCCACCAAGCAATTGGTGGGCTAGATAGATGGTTAGCCGTCTGCCTAACGGTAGATGACAGAACCCGGCTTATCGCGTGACAGATACTAAAAACACCCCTAGCCACAGAGGGGTGTTTCTATGTGTTAAGTAGTCTAAATGCA
>CALMQN010000014.1 GCA_937872185.1 uncultured bacterium | reverse complement strand
TGGTTTCTGCTATCGAAGACGACGTGCTCCCAAAAATGAAAGGATACTTGGGTATCCCATTTGTGCCACTTGCGGGTGCCAAGCCAGGACCGTATATGGGTTCGGAAAAAACGCATCCGGTGTATGGGTATGTGCCTGATTTTTACGCAAAAATGAGTCGACACATGCGAACACCAAAAGGCCTTATGGCTCATGCTGCCTTGAAACGTTTGGTACAAGGCAGCGAAGACGACGCTTTGATTCTTGACCGGTGACTGTAAAATCAATAGCGCTTACGCTACACTAAGGACGTGGGCATTATTATTCTGATCGTCACGTGTGTTATTAACCTTGCGCTAGGCGCCTTTATCTTATTGCACGATCCGAAAGCGGGATTTGCCCGTGCATTTGCGGCGATGAGCCTGACGATCTGCGTGTGGATTGTGTCGAGTTTTATTACCGATTATCACACGACAGATTTAGCGATCAATGATGCCGCCAACAAAATCGCTTTTATGAGTGGGTACGGGATTGTACTGAGTGGTTTGATTTTCACGTATTTTTTCCCATCACGGCGCCAGACTAGTGGGCTTGAGGCATCGCTGATTGCGATAGTGAGTGTATTTATTATTGGATTATCCGCGACACCGCTGATATCGGGCGATGTTAGTCTTGGCACTGGCGGTGCACTCGAGTTTTCGGTCGGAGGATTGCTGTGGTTGTACGTTGTTGGGTATGTGCTGCTGCTGGTACTTATCGCCAGAAACACGTTATTGTCGTCTCGCAACTGGGAAAAAGCGCGCAAGACACAGGCACGGCTGGTGTTCACTGCATTTTGCATGAGCGCACTGACGGGACTACTGGTCAGCGTTGTTATTCCTTTTCTGGTGAACGATTGGTATACTACCAGGCTTGGCCCGATCGCGACGGTGCTGCTGGTAGTCATTATTGTGTACGCGATTGCTCGTCACGGCCTGTTTGATGTACGGTTGGCTATCGTTCGAACATCTGCCTATATCTTGTCACTGGCAACGCTGGCGGGTCTGTATTACGGGATCGCATACGTTGTCTCGAACGTTGTTCTGGGTACGCAGACGGGGACGTTGGAACAAAATGCGCTTAACCTAGCGCTCGCACTTGCGTTGGCATTTTTCTTTCAACCGATTAAAAGGCTATTTGATCGATTTACTAACAGGGTGTTTTATAAAGACAGTTACAGCAGCAGCGAGTTTTTTGAACGGATTAATCATATTATTACATCGACGACTGACCTGCACACATTGCTAAAACTGACTGCTCACGAGATTGCCGTGACGCTCAAGGTTGATCAAGCGTTCTTTGTTGTACATCGACAGGATCAGCAGCCGGTATCGGCTGGTACCGAACACCACGGCTACATTCCCAAAAGCGATATGAGCCAGCTGGATGTGTATGCCAGCGCTCATAATGATCAGGCAGTTATTGTCGATCTGCTTAGCGATGACCCGGCGCAGGTTGAGATTCGTCGGTTACTGATGAGCCATAAGGTGGCACTCATCATGCCGTTGGTGCTATCCGGCAAGCGTGTCGGGTATTTGGCGCTGGGCGAACAAAAAAGCAGCAGTTTTACGCTTCGTGATGTTCGCGTGCTAGAGGCAACATCGGATGAGCTGACAATCGCTATTCAGAATGCGCTATCGATCGAGGAAGTCCGCGAATTAAACGCAACCTTGCAGCAACGCATTAGTGAAGCCACCAAAGAACTGCGCACCAGTAACGCGCAGTTGCAGCGCCTGGATAAAGCCAAGGATGAGTTTGTCAGTATGGCATCACACCAGCTGCGCACGCCTCTGACGAGCGTCAAGGGGTATATCAGTATGGTGATTGAAGGTGATGTCGGTAAAGTGAGTGATAGCCAGAAGCATCTGCTGGAAGAAGCGTTTACGAGTAGTGAGCGTATGGTGCATTTGATCAATGACTTTTTGAATGTATCAAGATTGCAAACAGGTAAGTTTTTGGTTGAAAAGCGTCCGGTCGATTTGGCGAAAGTAGTCGGGCAGGAACTGGAAAGTTTGGCAACGAATGCTAAGTCAAGAAACCTGTCGTTTACCTACCGTGCGCCTAAAAACCTGCCGATGCTGAACCTGGATGAAGGCAAAATGCGACAGGTGATTATGAACTTTTCGGATAATGCGCTGTATTACTCGCACGAAAACACGAAGATTGCTGTCAAATTGGTGCTGCAAAAAAATGACATTGTCTTTACCGTAAAAGACACCGGTATTGGCGTACCGCGCGCCGAACAATCGCAGCTGTTTACGAAGTTTTACCGCGCCAGCAATGCTCGCAAGCAACGGCCTGATGGCACAGGCGTCGGGCTGTTCCTTGCCAAAAAAGTCATTAATGCTCACGGTGGGCATGTGGTGTTTGAATCAAGCGAAGGCAAGGGAAGTACGTTTGGTTTTAGTTTGCCGCTCGACGAACTACGCGTTAGCGATACGAACAATCTCGACGATCAGAATAACGATCACTAGGATCACGCCGCTTGCGATGAGTACGGGTTTGGCGATGCGTTTGTGGTCAAACCACCATTGGCCAAGCTTGCTGCGATTGACGGCGCTAATGCGGGTGATGACCGGCCGAGTCGTAGCGGCATCGGCGCCAGTGTAGGCTTTGGTACGCTTCTTTTTGTTCTTTCCCATAATATCCATCAGTATAACAAAAATAACCCCCGCGTTATAGGCGGGGGTTATTTGGTCTGAATCGCTTCAGAGTGAGGAGCGGTCAGACTCGTGTTATCGGTTTAGTGATGCACGACGGCTGGCAAGGTAGTAACCAATGCTAGCAATCAATGCGCCAATGCCGATCAAGGCAACAATGTTTTCACTTGGACCAGTCTTTGGAAGTTCAGGTGGTGTGGTTGCACACTTGCTGAGGTCTTTTGTGTACTTGTCCGTGAATTGTGATTCATCGATAGTGACAATTTTCTTCGTCGCAATTTCACATACGGTGATCTTGCCAGGAGTCTTACAGTCATCTAGGTTCTTTGAATACTTCTTTGCGTCGAACTGGCTTTCTTTGATCGTGACGATCTTTTTGGTTGCTAGTTCACAGACGGTGATGTCCTTTTCGCAGGCTTTTGGAACAACGACGTTTGCCGTGTCTTCTTTTGAGCCAGCATCAGTGGTTGCCTTTGCCACGTTTTTAAGCGTGTTTGGTCCACAGATAGGCAAGCTGTCGTTTGCTGCAACTTGGGCAGTAAACTTAACATAGCCATCGCCATTTGGTAGATAATCACCAATGATCAAACCACCACCAGTCACGCCGTCACCGACATGAACAGTACCGTTTGAGTTGTTGACGTATGTCGAATCTTTAACGTAGGTAACGCCAGCAGGCAGTGTGTCTTTAATGACGACACCGTTCAGACGTGTACCACCAGTGTTTTTAAAGTGGACTTGGTAATCAACTTTATCACCAGCTTTTGCGTCAACGCTTTCTTTGAATGTCTTGTCAGTTGCACCATTGATGCGAACTGTCTTGTCGACACTAAAGTCAGTCGTTGTTGCTTTAACCGTAAAGACAACGAGGCCGCTGTACTGGAAACAACCAGGGATGTTGCCATCCATTTGGGTGTAACCAAGTGTTGCACCGGTGCTGACAACAGAGTCAGGTAGGGCAGTACCGCTGGTAAATACATTGTTGATGTATTTTGCAGAACCTGCAACGTAGCTTAGGTTAAAGTTGGTGTTGCTTTTAAAGTTTGCTTGGTCAAATACGACACCAGGTGTAGCGTTACTTGAAGACAAAAAGCCATCAATTTGTACGTTCTTGGCAGAGTAAGTTGGCACAGAAAACTTTGCAGCAACGTTTTGGGCAACCAGGTTTAGGTTGGATGCCGCGTTGTTGTGCACGTACATACGTACGGTGTATTCTTTGTTGTTCTGAACAGTAATCTCATCAACCCAGTTGCCTGGGCCAGCGAATGTATTGTCTTTGATGGTAACGAAGTTACGTTCGTCGCCATAGTTTGGGTTGTTCGTGATTGAGTTAAAGGTGACATGGTCAGCAGGTTGCTCAATCGTGTATGTTGGACGGTCGGGACCCCATGCTAAGACAACTGCAGGTACAATAATCGCGGCAGCGATCATGGCAACGACAGCGCTAAAGCGCTTAGGAGCACGACGGATCAATGATGTAAATGTACCCATTGTTATTCTCCGTTTCTTGATTTATCTCGCAGAAAAAATCAAATTATTAAATATATAAAAACATTGTTGCCGGGTTGTTAAGTCGTACAAATCAGATCATTACAATGTGAGTCTTTGGTGACTCCAGGAGTCATATTTTCTTCGGTGATAAATCACGCAAATATTCATATGACTCCGGAGAGCTAAGCTATAGGCATTCCCGAGTGGGGCACGCGACGAAAGTCGCGCACCCCACTGCGAGGGAACTTGTTACCACTGGGGCTGTGGGGCC
>CALMQN010000013.1 GCA_937872185.1 uncultured bacterium | reverse complement strand
GGCACGAATAATCGGCACGGTTTCGGGTGTGTCAGGATACTGTGGTTCGGGGAACTTTTTAGTATCTGATGTTTCCAAACGATAGGTGTTGCCGCCGACAGGTGCTTCAGCACGTGGGGCACGATCACGATTATCACGTGGTTGGCCACCGCCGCCACCGCTTCCACCAACTTCGTTGATGACAGGGATAACGATTGGCGTGCGACGTGTTTGGTCGTACAGAATGTGCGTAATTTCGTCTTTTAGCTCTTTTTTGATAACGTCCATGTCGACGTGTTTGCCAGAAAAGGCGCGGGACACTTTTTGCTTTAGGTATTGGCGAATGGTGCCCATCAGCTCTTCACTATCGCGCAGATAAATAAATCCGCGGCTGATAATGTCTGGGCTGGTCAGCAGTCGGCCGCTGCCGCGTTGCACGGTCAGAACCACGACAAACATACCTTCGGTTGCCATGTGGATACGGTCTTTCAGCACCACTTCAGATACAATTGATCCGCTATCGTCGTACATGTTACCACCCACTTGGATACGGCCGGCTTTGCGGGCGCCGTCTTTGGTAATTTCCAAAATGTCACCGCTGTCACATACAAAGATGTTGTCGCGGTTCATGCCGACTTCTTTTTCAGCAATACGGGCGTTGTGTACCAACATGTGGAACTCGCCGTGGATTGGCATGTAGTATTTAGGGTTAACTGCGTTTAATAGTGTTACGTGGTCGTCGTAGTGGCCGTGACCACCAGAGTGAATTGGACCAACACCGGTCAGGTGCGTTTTGCGGTCTTGCAGAACGTCGCTACCTTCGCGCATCAGGCCGTCGATAGTACGGACAACGTATTTTTCGTTACCAGGAACAATACTTGAACTGTATACGATAACGTCGCTTTGTTTTACCTTCAGGTATTTGTGTGAACCAGATGCCATGCGGTTAAGTACAGCGTTAAATTCACCCTGTGAACCAGTACACACAACGGTGACTTGGCCATCAGGCAATTTAATGATGTCTTCCATTTTGACGACAACGTCTTTTGGCACTTTGATAACGCCAGTGCGCAGTGCCACTTCCAAGTTTTGGATCATGCTATATCCAGCAAACGCAACCTTACGGTCGTGTTTTTTGGCTTCTTCCAAAATCAACTGCATACGGTGGATCATACTAGAGAAACTACTGATGATGACACGGCTGTTTTGGCTGCGTTCCATGATTTTACCCAGGTTTTCTTGTACTTCCATTTCGCCGTGGTTGTGTGTGCCTTCGATTTCACAGCTGGTCGAGTCGTTCATCAAAAGCAAAATGCCTTCTTTGCTGGCGATTTCGGTCAAGCGGTTCATGTCGAATTTTTTGCCATCAACTGGGTCTGCTTCGAACTTCCAGTCACCGGTGTTTACCAACACACCAACTGGCGTACGGATAACAACGGCGGTTGCATCAGGGATTGAGTGGTTAACGCGAACCAGTTCGATGCTAAAGTTTTTGCTAAGTTGGATAATTTCGTGGGCTTCGGGGTCCATGACAATATATTCTGGTTCAAAACCACTGGTGGCTTCTTCCATGGTGCGCTGCAACATACCAACGGTAAATTTAGCGCCGTATACTGGGGCTGGGATCTTGTCGATAATGTGACGGAAGGCACCAATGTGGTCCAAGTGACCGTGCGTAAAGACGTGTCCAAGGATTTTATGCTTGTTTTCCTCTAGGTACGTAATGTCTGGGGTAATGTAGTTGATACCAGGGTAATCAGTGCCCGGGAACAAGAAGCCCATGTCGACTACAACGATTTCGTTGTCGTATTCGATGGCCATCATGTTTTTACCAATGCTCATTTCGCCCAAGCCACCGATTGGCATGACCTTCAGGCTGGGTCCGACAGTACGCGCCTGCTTTTTTTGGTCAGCAAGGCTGAACTGGCGTCCGCCATATCCGTTATAAACTGATTTGTTAACCGGTACGTTAATGATGTGCTGTGAGGCACGCATGTTCACGTCTTCGCTGGTGCGGCGCTGTGC
>CALMQN010000012.1 GCA_937872185.1 uncultured bacterium | reverse complement strand
GCTTCAGATAGCTGCGCGTACGCCGCTTCCTTACCCTGAGTATCAGCTAACAACTTGGCCTGTTCGGCCTCTTTTTGCGCCAACAAGTCACGTTGGCCCTTTTGATCGTTCAGCAAACGCTCAACATCAACCTTCTGTTGCTCCAGCTGTGCCTTCAGGTCTTTAATCTCGGCGATGGTCGATGTCAGCTCGTCCTTAATCGAATTGCGATATTCTTGCCTATCCAAATAATCACTAATGTTTTTGCTGCTCGCCAGCATTTCAAGTGGTGTAATCTTGCCATCAACGTACAAATCAGCAATCGTATCGCCCAGTACATCCTGGTTGTCTTTGATTTTCTTTTCATTAGCGGCAATATCAACCACTAGTTTGTCGTATTTTGCCTGCGACAAGTCCAGCTGTGCCTGAATGACCGCCTTTTCATTACCAAGTCGTGACAATTCTGCCTGCAAGGTTTGGGCTTCGCCGGCCAAACGCCCTGCTTCGGCTTGATAGCCTGCAATTTGTTGTTCAAGTGCGTTAATTTTGTCGTCGTATTTATCGGCGAATACATTGGCGGATAATTGCATTGGTACAGCGAATGCCATCAAGACGACGCTTGATACAAGAAGGGCTTTGGCGAGAAACGAGACAGAGGTTGCCCTGCGAGTGTGGTGGCTGTGACGCAGTTTCATACTACGTCCATTATAGCATAAGAACGATGGCCTTGTCAACCTTGGTGGCAGACCTAGAGTTTCAGATAGCGCCGCGTCGCAAGAAGCGATGACACCACGCCAATGAAGGCACCGACTAAGATCATGCCCAGCAGTACAAACCCGGCATAAAACGTCACAAAATCGATGGTTGGCTGCACGGCAATCTGATAACTAGCCAGCGTCGAAGACGATGCGTACAACATGGCGAACCCGAGTGCTGTGGCGATAACTGCTGCGATAAATCCGTACACGATCGCTTCAACCACAAATGGCCCGCGAATAAACGATTGATCGGCACCAATCAGCTTCATCATCTGAATTTCTTCTTTGCGATTAAAGATAGCCATACGGATAGTGTTAAAGATAATCAGTGATGAAATCGCGACGAAAATCAGGCTGGCCACAATCCCCACTCGTTCGGCAAAGCCAACAGCGCGACCAATTGATTCAATACTGGCTTTACGCTCGCCGGCAAATGACGGTGCACGGTTGGTATCGATGTGCTTTTGCAAAAGTGCGTTAGTATCAACAAAAGTACTCAGTTCGGATGTGTCATTAATGTCTTCGACGATTACTCGCAGCACACCAGGGTTCTTATTAGTCGCCTCTTTGAGCGCCTCCAAATAATCGACGTCGTTCTTGTTTTCCTGGGCAATCAGTTCTCGTCCTGCTGCTGCACTAATATATGTGACTGAACGAACCGATGGTAGTTTTTGCAGCTCGGCGATGATGGCATTGGCTTCATCATCGGTCGTTTCGGTCTTAACATATATCGACATGTCAACCTTGTCACGTAACTGCCCGACTGTTTCAACCAGTACGGACCTGGCAGCGACTGCCGTAAAAATAATCAGCAGCGTGATCGTCATGACCGCAGTCGCAGCAATCGTCAGCCACGCGTTACGCGAAAAGTTGTTAATACCATAACGACACATGCGCACAAATGTCAGCCACTTACGACGACTTTGCTTCTGGCGAGCGAATGCTTTCGAGTCTAATTTACGTTTCGCACTCATATTATTGCCTATAACTTCCTACCGACTGGTCGCTGGTAATCTTGCCGTGTTCCAGGGTGATCACGCGCTTTTTCAGTTTGTTCACGATGTCAACGTTGTGTGTCGTCAACAGCACGGTCGTGCCGTATTTATTAATTTTTTCTAACAACCGGACGATGTCCCAGCTGTGTTTGGGGTCAAGATTGCCGGTTGGCTCATCCGCAATCAAAATCTTGGGCTGACGTACGACGGCACGCGCAATCGCTACGCGCTGGCGTTCACCGCCTGATAATTGGTGTGGAAATTGCTTTTCTTTGCCGGTCAGACCGACCAGTTCAATCACTTTGGGCACGGTGTTTTTAATCTCGCGATTGGTCATGCCCGCAATCTCAAGCGCAAAGGCAATGTTTTCAAACACCGTCCGTTGTGGCAGCAACTTAAAATCCTGAAACACCACGCCGATCTTGCGACGTAACATCGGAATGTGACTGTCCTTTAACGTGTCGTAATCAATACCGCCCACGACAATCTTGCCGCTGGTTGGCTTTTCTTCACGGGTCAATAACTTTAATAGTGTTGATTTGCCCGCGCCACTGGTACCAA
>CALMQN010000011.1 GCA_937872185.1 uncultured bacterium | reverse complement strand
CCTTACATCCACGCGCTAACAGATATTCAATCGTTGGCAGACTGGCACGGATACGCAAATCGTCGTCAATCGTGCCGTCGGGGGCCATTGGCACATTATAATCAGCCCGTACTAAGACGGTTTTATGAGCAAGTGGCACATCGCGAATTGTCAGTTTAGAAAAACCAGTTTTCATGTATAGGCCCCACCCCTTTTATATATCTACTCTAGCACACGAACTTTGATTGTGTCAGTCGTCCCGATGATTCCTGGTTGTTGGCCGCTGACAATAATAACCGTTGCCGGTTCATCACCAAAATATCCGTCGGCCTTGATCTCAACGGCCAGATCAAATCCGGCTTCTAGACTGTCGGGGCGGACATAGCTGCGCGTGGCATAACTTAGCGTCAATTGCTGTGCAGCGCGCCACTCACTGGTTACACTGATAATCGGTAGATTCGGACGGTGTGCGGCAATGTTTGCTGCCGTTGCACCAGATTTTGTCTCGGCAATAATCGCCGATACGCCCAGTTGTTCAGCAAGCGATACGGCAGCGGTGCTAATTGCATCACGTTGCTTTTTCAAACTGACAATCTTGTCATGAATCGGTGCGACTGGCGCATTATCCTGCGTATACAAAATAACCTTTTTCATAGCAGCAACAGTTTCTAGTGGATATTTACCATTGGCCGTTTCGTCACTTAACATCACTGTGTCAGCACCTTGAATCACGGCGTTTGCAACGTCACTCACCTCTGCACGAGTTGGCTCGGGGCTATCAACCATGCTGGCCATCATTTGAGTGGCAACGATGCTTAATTTTCCGTGCTTGCGACACAAAGCAATAATACGACGCTGAATAATTGGCACAATTTCGGCACCAGCTTCAACTGCCAGGTCGCCGCGGGCAACCATAACGCCATCACTCGCCTTGACGATCTCTTCCAGGACGCCGTCTTTAATGGCAGCCTTGGTTTCGATTTTGCTAATAATCTGTGCTTCAGAACCGCCAGCCACCAGGATTTGGCGCAGGTTATTGATGTCATCAGGGCTTTGAATAAAGCTAATCGCGACAAAATCGATGTCCTTTGTCAGGCCATATTCGATGTCTTTCAGGTCTTTTGGCGTCAAGATGTCACCACCAAAGTCGGTATCAGGCAGATTAATACCCTTCTTGCTCATCAGCGTACCGTCGTTCCCAACGCGCAGCTTGATTGCCGTTTCAGATACAACTTCAATAACAGTCGTTCGTACCTTACCGTCAAAAATATAAATCGGTTCGCCTGGTTTTACCTTTTCGGCCAAATTGTACTGTACCGGAAATGTCATTCCGTTATGTTCGGCGGCAAAATCAAGAATAATTTCATCACCAGTGTGAACGTCCGTGTTTTCGTTTAACATACCCAAGCGAATCTTTGGCCCCTGTAAATCTTGCAAGATCGCAACTGGTTTGTTGATTTTTTTGCTTGCATCGCGAATCCACCTAATTTGATCGTCACGCTCAGCGTAATCACCATGGCTAAAGTTAAGACGAAACCCGTTAACACCGGCAAGTGCCAGCTGTTCGATGGTTTCAGGATTGCTTGTTGGTGGGCCAAGCGTAGCCAAAATCTTTGTTCGTTTGAAAATAATACTCATAACAAGCAATTGTACCACTTTTGCTACAGGGGTTAAACCCCTTCGAAACCTGAGAATTAGCTGAACGGAGGACTGTCCTCCGTTCAGCTAATTCTCAGGAAGCAATAAATACGCGAACTTCTGCGGAGTTTGTTTTTCGAAAACTACCAAAGAAATAACCCCATCACGTTGGATGGGGTTATTTCTTTGGTGATCCCAAGGAGAATCGAACTCCTATTGCCAGGATGAAAACCTGGTGTCCTAACCGTTAGACGATGGGACCGAATTTCGAGTGGTGTAGGATAATGTGTTTACATAATAACCTATATCCGAGAATTTGGTGTTCCCTATGTGTATCATATAGGTA
>CALMQN010000010.1 GCA_937872185.1 uncultured bacterium | reverse complement strand
GTTATTCTCAACCACGCCGTAGCGAAAAATCACTCCGTCACCACGTTCAATGACAATTTCAGAACCTTTTTTAAGCGTTGATAACTGCATAAATGGGCCATCTTTAGATATGCCCTTGGCGTGCCCGTTAATGATAACCACACCGCCGCTGCCAGGATGCGAGCTTTTTTCATACCAGCCAGCGTCATTTATATTTGCTGGGAACATTAATACATTATTTGCATCCAGTTTGACTGGTTGTACGCGCGTCTTGCCGACACCAAGTGATGGAATGCTGACATAGCGCGGCAACGATTTGCTGACCGTATAATCTGACACCTGCTTAGACGTTACGTCAGATTCGTCAACACTCGCGTCGGCGTTTTGTAAAGGAATAGGGATCGGTGGCTGCTCACCGGTGGTATACCATTTATATCCGAACCAACCAGCCGCAGCGAAAAGTGCTACCAAAATAATGATAAAGATCCAGCGACCAGGATGACGTTCTTTTGCAATATGTATTTCTAACGCCATACAATGACCCCCTATTGATAATCGTACCGGGACAAGCCGCGCACGTATGATGTATCCGTTTTACTGATAATCATCGTAGGTTACCATCAGCGCACGGCTGTTGATCTGGCGCAGCGCTTCAAGCCCAACTGATACAACAATCAAGATACCGGTACCACCGATTGATAGGTTGCTGTTGCTGACACCAGCGATGTTATACAACAAATATTCGCCGATGAATGGCATGATGGCAATAAGACCAAGTACCAGCGATCCGAACAGGATCAAGCGATTAACCGTACGGCTTAGGTATTCCTCGGTCTTTTTACCTGGTCGTACACCTTCGATAAAGCCACCTTGTTTCTGCAGGTTTTCAGCAATTTCACTCGAGTTGAAAACAATACCCGTGTAAAAGTACGTAAACAGGATAACAAGAACAAAGTAGGCAACAGGATAAATGAAGGCTTCAAACGTTGATCCGGTAAAGGCTCCTGCGCTTGGCGCCTGGAACCATAGAATCAAGTTATTAGCGAGGTCTGCATAGGCGTCGTTACCCGTTGCTTTTAGGACTTGTCCGATAAAGGCCGGTAGTGACAAAAATGCGACCGCAAAGATGACTGGAATAACACCAGCGGCGATCAACTTGATTGGCAAAATACTTTTGATGCCACCATAGCTACTGTTACCTTGCACACGCTTGGCGTAATTAACTGTAATGACTCGCTGGGCTTCGTTGACCTTGACCAATATATACAAAATGGCAAGTGATGCCACTGCAAGCGCTAGGGTGATCCAGAACGTTAATGGATCAACCGGAAGCGTAAACCAACCAAACACATCCAGCCCACCCTTAGACGTATCAAGCAGTGATGAGCCGATAGTGGTCAGCGTCGAAGGCAATTGACTAATAATACCGGCAAAAATAATCAGGCTGATACCGTTACCAATGCCCTGTTCAGTCATCAACTCACCCAACCACATCAACAAGATTGATCCGGCGGTCATCGCAGTTACCGCGACCACCCATTCAACAGGGCCGGCTTGAATAGCCCCAGTACTGTTGGCATCCAGCACGGTTTTTTGCAAAATATAAATAAAGGCAATTGATTGCACAATGGCCAGTGGAACGCTAATCATACGCGTCCATTGGTTGATCTTACGTCGGCCTGATTCGCCGTCTTTATGAAGTTCTTCCAGCTTTGGGATGGCCTTAGTCAGCAGCTGAGTAATGATTGATGCCGTAATAAACGGACTCATACCTACCAGCACAATCGAAAAGCTCGCCAGGGCGCCACCGGATAGCAAGTTCAAGAATCCACCAAAGTCAGTACCGCTGACAACGCTGTCAATCACTTCTTTCAACTGCGTTGGTTCGGCAAGTGGCACGGGGATATGCGCGAGTAAACGGTAGGCAACGATGATCCCCAACACAATAATAATGCGCTTTTGCATGTCGCGGTTTTTAAACGATTGAAAGATTGTTTTCCAGTTCATTGTGTTTTTTCAGCCCCATTAGGTAAATTTCGGATC
>CALMQN010000009.1 GCA_937872185.1 uncultured bacterium | reverse complement strand
AGCGCTTTTGCCGCCGCGATATTCTGGCAGAACCGCCACCGTTCCGACGTCCCATACGGTATCTAAATCATCAATCCCGTGCGCTTTTTCCACATCTTCAAGCCCGACGTAAAATGGATGGCCCTCTATATCGTTTAGTGTCTTCAGCCCGCTGGGCGAATTTCGAATAATGCGTAGCACACCTGATGCTACCTTTTTTTCACGGTCAATCGATATAAAAAACTGGCTCGCCTGGTCATAACGTCCATACCCTTCGCCCATTTGCTGGGCATCATTGCCGAACCTTGCCTCAAAAACAACTCGTTCAATATGACGGCCAATATTTGAATACGGGCTGTCGCCGTCAACCGCAATTGCAACAAATCGATGACCCGGTGCGGCGTCTGCACCACGCTCACCTATAAGTCGCGCGGTCAGCCGCTCAACCTGTTCATCGGAAATATCATAACTGGGCTCGAAATGTTCTGGTTGTTCGCCTTGACTCGTCATATCTAAAACTCTTTGTATGCCACTTCACTTGCTTCAAAAAATGCCTTAGTAAAATCGACTGCCAAATCTGGGTCAAATGCTTTACAGGTATAAATATCAACACTAAAAAACAAGACGGGCTGCTCCAAAGCATAAAAATGCACGCCCGATATTTCCCAGTGGATCCAGCCGGCCCAGCCGAACGTATCACTGCGATGGGTGACCGGTTCAATCAACTGTTTCATTTCGATCGTTGCCGAAAGCTCTGATAAATACTGCTTAATTTGGCTATCAGAAATCACCTCACGTGGGTATCCTTCGATCACAAGCCGCTGGCGGTAAATTGTCGGTGCAAGGTCTTTCATTGTATAAACGGCTTCCTGTGTTTGTTTTATATTGGTCTGAAACTACCTAGATTATAGCATGAGCTTGAACAGATGTGAGCTGTGACGTATGATAAATCCATATGACAAAGATTGCTATTATCGAAGATGATCCCGTGATCAGCCAAATGTACCGTATGAAATTTGAGGCTGACGGATTTGACGTACAGCTGGCCAATAACGGTAAGCGCGGCGTCGCATTGGTAGAATCGTTTACGCCAGATATCATTTTGCTTGACCTACAGATGCCAGAAATGGACGGCGCCGAAGCCCTAGCGGTTATTCGTAAAAACGAATGGGGAAAAGACATTCCCGTCATTATCTTGACTAATATGGGGGAAGAAGAATCTCCAAAAGAAATTCGCGCCCTGGGTATTCACAGCTACATCGTCAAAGCGGACCTGACCCCTCGTCAAGTGGTCCAACGCGTCAAAGAAGCTCTGGCCTAGCATGAGCGGGTGGCGTCCGGTGGGGCAGCACCCAAAATTGTTTATGTAATCATAAAAATTTTAGGGGCAAACCGGGCGACAGGACCCGTCGTACCTAAAGATCCTGTTGGCCCTTCATATCAGCAATCACCCGCGCAGCGCGAATGACATTATCAAACAATGCCGCAACGGTCAGTGGGCCCACGCCGCCTTTTGCCGGTGTGATGGTAATATCATCCAACTCGCGTACCTCGGCTGATACATCACCGACAATCTGATTGTTCTCACTGGCAGTACCCGCGTCGACAACGACCGCACCGGGCTTGACCATCGCCCGCGTAATAAGACCAGGCACACCTGTCGCAGTCACGATAATGTCAGCTTCACTCAGCACCGCTGTCAGATCAGAAGTTGTATCGTCATACACGCTGACTGGCAGCCCGTATCCCGTCCACAGTGCGGCCAGTGGCGCCCCGACCAAACGTCCATTGCCGACAATGGCAATTGCTTTTCCTTCAAGAGTCTCGTTATACCCTGCCAGCAGCCAGTCAATTGCCATGGCGGTCGCCGGCGTCATGGTTGCCTGCTCGCCTAACCCATCAACGTCTTTTGCGCTCGCAATCAAATTGACAATATCATCAGTGGCAGTCGGATCTGCCAATGGCAGTTGAACAATGATACCAATCACTGCTTCGTCCGCGTTCAGCTCGGCAATCTTCGCAGCCACTTGCGTTTGATCAATTTTATGTACATCAACATCAACCAATATATCGTCGCCATACGACCTTTTCAGGCGCACGTACATATCAATCACTGGATCATCAATCGTTTGAATAATTGCCAAACGTGGAATAACACGCCATGACTGACGCAGTGCACGCACCTGTTTTAATTGGCGCTCTTTAATATATCCAGCAAGTTCCAGTCCGTCGAGTAATTTCATCTCTTTTAGCTTAACAAAAATGTTACAATGGGCCTATTATGAATTTTCTATCTCACTTCTCCGAATTTTATACGAGCGCAGAACAAACATCACGTGCATTAACACCGACTGAGGCCGCTGCCATTGCCGCCTTCTTATTTTTATGGTTCGTCATGAGCATCATGCTTGCCATTATCACCTACGTGATTTTTTCTTGGTTTTTGGGGCGAATCTTCAAAAAGGCCGGCATCCCTGCGTGGATTGCCTGGGTACCGTTTTATAGCACATGGAAATTACTTGAACTTGGTGGGCAGCAAGGCTTCTGGGCAGTCCTTACGATTGTACCGATTGTTAACTGGGTATCAGTTGTCTTTATGTACATCGCTATGTATCACATTGGACTCAAAATGGGCAAACCTGGTTGGTGGGTAGTGCTTGCAATCTTTGTACCATACGTCTGGCTTGGTATCCTGGCATTCGATCAGTCGAAATGGCACGGTCCTAAACTTGCCAGCTAAAAGATAAATACTGTCGCGACCATAACGGTCTGTACGATAATCCATAAAATCTGCGCCACAATAATCGGTAGCAACTTATGGTGCAACCCGTATAGCAGCAGTACGACGCTGGCACAGTTGTACGCCGTCCACGTAAAAAATGAAACACTCGATGCGTTCTGGGTTTCGAACACAATCCAAATCTGCGGGATCGTTGCGATCGGCTGGATAAAGCCAACCAGCAGCGCCAATGCGTCAATCACATGTGTCGATGCGTGCTTTTTAGCTTTTACAACCCCACCCTTTTTTGTCATGAAGTCCTTCTTCGTTTCGTCACAGACGTTATAACATATACCAGTCCCAGGCCAAGTGCTGCGATACCAAGACTGGTAATAATAATGCCGACAACCCCATTGGTTTCAGGGTTAAGGAAGGGGTACGGATACCACCCAACGATTGATCCACGGACCAAACTGTACGCGACGTATGCGATAGGGAATATCAGCCACACCAGTCCTTGTTTAAACCCAATGCGCTGATGTGGCGGATCGATCAGCCAATCACCAACAACGGCAAGCGGAATGATGTAATGCAGCACGATATTGTCCCATGGCACTGCGGTGAGTGTCGTACCTTCAATTCCCGATAAAAGTACGGCAAACACAATACCCGTCACAATCATATATAATGTGGCTGCCCCTCGAAACATCGCCAAGCGCCTGCTTTTTACGCCTGCTGCAACAGCGACAGCACTCACAATAAACATCAGGCTGGCAAAGATATTGCTTTCAATCGTAAAAAAACTAAAAAAATTTGCTGGCACAAACACACCGCGCTCAACCAGCGTCGCAATCTCGGTCACTACCGCAGCGAAGCCAAGTAACCCAAAGAATAATTTATAAGAAATGACACCGTATGTGTTTTTCATATCTTTATCATATC
>CALMQN010000008.1 GCA_937872185.1 uncultured bacterium | reverse complement strand
AGCCCCGTATAGTTCAATCATGTTTTTTATTTTTTCTGGATCAAACAAATACCAATCCTCATCTTTTTCGACGCGCTTCATAAACTCGTCACTCAGCACCACTGCCGTATTGGCAATACGTGTACGCAGGTATGGGTCACCGCTGTTTTGCTTCAAATCCAAAAACTGCGGAAAATTAAGGTGCCAGTTTTCCATAAAGATAGCGGCAGCACCTTGTTTCTTACCTTTACGACTGACGGCAAACAGTGCAGAATCAAGCATCTTAATAAAGGGAATCGGTCCCGTTGATTCGCTGTTGGTAGCTTTTACCGGGCTACCGGCTGCGCGCAGCTTAGTAATACCAATGCCGATGCCCCCGGTACCTTTGGCAATCCACATAGTGTCACGCACGCCGCGAGCGATTGCTTCCATGTCGTCTTCGATATCGAACAAAAAACAGTTTGATAATTGCGGGAACGATCCGCCGGCATTAATGCGGGTTGATCCTGCAGGGTTAGCATCTAACTTGCTGATATATTCATAAAATTCTAACGCGACACCAGTCGGGTCTTTTTCAAGCAAACTCAGTCCCATCGCAATACGCATGGCGGTATATTGTGGTGTTTCCAGCGGCGCACCGTCACCCGCGCGCAGGCTGTAACGGTTTTTGCCTGTCACGACGCCCAAGTATCGCACCAAGTGATCGCGTGTTGGGTCCAAAGCCTTTGCCAGTTTCTTTAAATCAAACGTCGCCGAGCTCATGCGAGCGTCAAGCAGGCCAGACGAAATGCCGTCGGCCAGATACTGTGCAAACTTCTTTTCGTGAAGCGCCTTTAAATCTGCGTCAGTGTCATAATCGCCCAACACATTTTTATAGATATTCTTGAGCAACAACCTCGCTGCGATGGTGTCAAAGTCGGGATCGTCTTTGACATTTTGCAGTGCCGTGTGGATCACTGCTTCATCAAGTTGCTCACTGGTAATACCGTCAAATAATGTCAGCTGCAGTTCGGTTGCCACTTGCACAACTTTGCTGATTTGGTCTGGCAGGCCATCGCTGGCTCGAACAAGTGCTAAATTAATCTTGTTGGCGTCAAATGATTCACGGGTGCCATCTCGTTTGACTACGCTGATTGTGCTCATTATCTATCCCCTATTGCTACCTGTCGTTTTTTATATCATCCACCTCCCCACTCTCAATTGGGGTGCAAGAAAACAACCGACGTAGCGGATCGCTCGTTTACTTGCAAAATGTCTGTTTTAATTGCGCTACATATATGTAGTGTCTGAATAGAACTATATGCCCCCACATATAGTTTTTCAATACTTTTTGTGAGTATTTTTGACCACATGCATAACCAGCGTCATATAACACCTTAAGCATGATAGATAGTGGTGTGTTTGTTTTTTACAACGCTATATATAGCGTAGGTATAATCATCATTTTGGCGGAGAGGGAGAGATTCGAACTCTCGATACCCGTGAAGGTATACTACCTTTCCAAGGTAGCGCACTCGACCACTATGCGACCTCTCCAGCCGCTTTATTATATCAGTTACTATACATCGACAACGGTTGTATAAAACACGCCATAATGATGGTTGCCCTATGTCAAATCAGCTCCCATAATAGAGGACAATGACAACAACCAAGACACCACCGGTTATTGAACTTTTGAATCTGAAAAAGCGATTTGGTGTCGGTGATGCCGAACACTTTGCCATCGATGGCATCGACCTGACCATCGACAAGGGCGAATTTATCGCCATCATGGGCCCTAGCGGTTGTGGCAAGACAACGTTACTGAACATCTTGGGGCTGTTGGATCGATCAACCGATGGCGAATATAATTTGGATGGCCGCGAGGTTGCAAGTCTTGGCGCGCGTCGTCAGGCCCGCATCAGGTCACAGCAAATTGGGTTTGTGTTTCAAAGCTTCAATCTGGTATCGCGCCTGAACGTCATCGAAAACGTCGCACTGCCACTGACGTATAAAGGCATTACCCGTACCAAGCGCCTACAAATGGCCAGCGACATGTTGCGCAATTTCCACCTGAGCGAACGCGAATATTATATGCCGTATCAATTATCTGGCGGACAAACACAGCGCGTTGCCATCGCCCGTGCTCTCGTCAATGACCCGTCAATCATCCTGGCGGACGAACCAACCGGCAACCTCGACTCGCGTTCCAGCCACGTTATCATGGAAGAATTATCAGATCTACATAAACGCGGCAACACCATTATCATGGTCACCCACAACCCTCGACTGACCAGTTATGCCAGTCGCGTCATCACAATGTTGGACTGCAAAATCGATAGCGACACAAAAAAAGTCAAAGAAAAGCCTGCACCGGTGCCCAAGCGGCCGCTCGGATCAAAAAAAGGCAAAAAGAAAACGCCCCGTAAAAAATCAGTCAAAGGAAGTAAAGAATAATGCGCTTCTTGCTGCTCAACCACATTCAGAACGCCTACCAGTCGCTCCGCAGCAATCGCCTGCGAAGTTACCTGACGATGTTGGGCGTGACGATTGGCGTCGCCAGCATCACAACCATTCTGGCGCTGAGCGCCGGCGCCAGCAAAGTCGTCAGTGACCAAGTTGA
>CALMQN010000007.1 GCA_937872185.1 uncultured bacterium | reverse complement strand
CAGTATGACCGTCGATGAACTGAACAGCACCGGAGTGACGCTTATGGGAAAGCCAGTGAAGGCCGACAGCGAAGGCCTTAACGTTGTGACGACTGCCGGTAACTGGGTGCCGCAACTGGGCACGTTTGATCGTCGCATACTACTGCGTGCGACCATCGTTGACTAGATGTCGCTACTGCTTGCTACCCAGCTGTAGAACTGGTATAAATGAAACTTGTTCGAGTAATCGAACATCTGTTTGCCTGTCGGTTTACAGATCCTTGACAACGAAAGAACGGATAGACAATGTCATACGACATCAGCGTATTTCCGTTTCTGACGGAAAAACTGCAGGAAGCATGGCGGGTTGATAGCGAGTTGAGCTGTGTGGAGTTTCGCGATTATCTGCTTGCCAAGGTGACGGTCAAAAAAGCGCTTGGGAGTGCCGGATGGGTGGCATTCATAAGTCTGCTTAAGGAAAGCCGCTGGTTCGACGAGCGTGAAGACTTCATCTGGTGGCTAAGCCTCGAATTCGATAGCCTTGGGCTAAAGATAAGGGTGTCGCCTACGTACCGGATGATGTCGTTCGTTGCGTCGTCGCAGCTTGTCCTTGACCTTGAGGAGTAGGGTGGGGCTTCGTTCTTTCGTTGTCCTCACTCTTTTGTACCGCGAACCGGTGTAGAAGAGTGAGTGTGTAAAACACAAGCGTAGCGCTTGTGTTTTTGTTTTATATAGATACATGGTATACATAGTAAATCCACCGTTCCACCGTCAGCACCGCTGTGGTGTCGAGCGGGGAGCATTCCCGACAAAGGAGTTTGCACGATGAGCAATGAACAAGAACCAGCACCTGCTGAGGGCGATCCGATCGACCACCTTGATTTTCAGCTTCAACGCTTTTACGAGGAAGAGGGGCTGAGCCTCCCTTTCGACACAGAAGTTCGAGGTAAGCGGGTGTCCGACCTGTTGCCCAAGCTGGTGATCAAGTATGGTGCGTCGTGGCAGCACGATTACCCGACGCCTCAGGCCTTCGCGGATGCCTTCAACCGCCGGATGCAAGCCAAGAAGTCGTTTTACGGAGGCGCGCATCTGGTGATCGACACACCGAACGCCCACAAGCTGACCGACTCACTGCGCTTCAGGTCCATCAACTAGCCCGGTGCGGGGGTGACTACAAAGCCACCCCCGCACTCGGCAGTACTCCTTTGTCCTTATCTCTTTATCGCAATGATCATTGCCATAAAGACATAAGCGAATGTTGACACCGCACGCAGGTGCGATATAATAGAGTTAATTCAAATAACGCGGGTTACACACACGAGCGTTATGTTTATCTTGATATTTGTTGTTTACCTTTTACGCAGTTTGGTGTATAATCTACTACTGTAACTTATGGCTAGTATCAAGGAAGTAATTAAATTGCAGGGTAAGGTAGTGGAATCACTGCCTAATACTCAATTTAAGGTTGAACTTGAGAACGGTCATAGTATTATCGCTCACATTTCGGGCAAGATGCGCAAGCACTATATCCGTCTTGTACCAGGCGATAAGGTAGAAGTTGAGTTGACCCCTTACGATCTTAGTAAGGGAAGAATCACCTTCCGCCTAAAAGATTAAATGTAACAGGTAGGAGTTTTTGAACGCTTATGAAAGTTCGTGCAAGTGTCAAAAAAATCAGTCCAGATGATCAGTTGGTCCGCCGTAAGGGCATCCTTCGTATCATCAACAAGAAAAAACCTAAGAACAAGCAAAGGCAGGGTTAAGCATGGCTCGAATTTCAGGGGTAGTAATCCCAGCTGAAAAGCAAGTGCAGATCGCTTTGACGTATATTTACGGCATCGGTCCACATTTCGCATCGACCATCCTTGCGGCGGCCAATATTGAGCCGACCACTCGGGTGAAAGATCTCACCGAGGCTGAAGAACAACGTTTACGCGAGTTAATCGATGCCGATTATACGACCGAAGGCGATTTGCAGCGTCTGGTAACTAACAACATTAAGCGCCTAAAGGATGTTAACGCATACCGAGGTCTTCGCCACAAGGCTGGACTTCCCGTTAACGGACAGCGTACTCGTACGAATGCACGAACTCGTAAGGGTAAGGGTGTCGCCGTAGGTGGAACACAAAAGAAGGCAGCGTCTAAGACGTAGAAAGGAATATAGATTATGGCAGATGCAAAAACGACAACTCGTAAGAAACAGCGCCGATCAGTTCCTTCTGGTCAGATGCACGTTCAGGCGACGTTCAACAACACAATCGTTACCTTCACAGATAAAAAAGGTAACGTACTTGCGGCTTCAAGCGCAGGTGCAACAGGTTTTCGTGGCAGCAAAAAAGGTACAGCATACGCTGCACAGGTTGCTGCTGAGAAAGCCGCTGAAACAGTAAAGAGCCTCCACGGACTGAACACAGTTGATGTATTCATCAAGGGTGTCGGTCTCGGACGTGACGCAGCAGTGCGTGCACTCGGCTCATACGAAATTACTGTCGACAGTATTAAAGATGTAACAGGCGTCCCACACGGTGGTGTTCGCCCACGTAAAGCGAGAAGGGCATAAGCTATGGCACGAGATACTTCTCCAATTGTCAAACAAAGCCT
>CALMQN010000006.1 GCA_937872185.1 uncultured bacterium | reverse complement strand
CCATAATCTAGCCTTACTCGACGGGGATGCCCTCGTCAGGGCGAGCCAAGCGCTATGGGTGGCCCAAGAGAGTAAACGGTAGATTGTGGCGGAACGAGACTGATTCTCAGATTCCTGACTCGCGGCGTCCTACTGCGAAATAAATTATTAGCACTCGCTTGACCCGAGTGCTAGTTTTGCTATAATATGTATAGAAACAAGTGCACAAATCGATAATTCGCTTGCGCTTTAGCACTGATAGGAGGGATAATAATAGTATGGCTGATGACTTTGCAGAATTTGTATCGCATCTTACTGACAATGCTCGGACCAGTTTGCATCACGCCAATGTGATTGCCCAAGGCTATGGCAGCCCGTATATCGGGACAGAGCATTTATTACTGGGTGTCTTGGCCCAGGGATCATCGGTGGGCGCAAAGCTGCTGGCCGATGCCGGTGTGACCTTGGATCGTGCCCAGACGGCGCTTAATTTAGTAGCGCTTACTACTGTTGTGAGTGTTGGCGCGAAGGGTCTGAGCGAAACGGCAAAACTAACATTAAAAATGAGTTGGGAAATCGCCCAAGAGTTCCACCAAGATTATTTAGGGACTGAACACATTTTGTACAGCATACTAAGCCAGAAAAATGCCCGTGCGACGGTGTTGCTGCGTGATATGGACATTGACCTGCCCGAGCTGACAGCAGAATTAGAAGAGTTTTTTGATCGTCAGAATGATATATATCAGGACGTCGAGGGGACTGCGCAAACGGGTATCAAAAAGCCCGTTAAGCGAGCAGGGGCATTAGAAACATTTGGTACTGATTTGACCGCCCGTGCTAAAGCGGGACAACTTGACCCTGTGATTGGTCGCGACGGCGAACAAGAGCGCATGGTCACTATCTTGAGTCGCCGTACCAAGAATAATCCGGTACTGATTGGTGAGCCAGGTGTCGGTAAGACCGCGATTGTCGAAGGATTAGCGCAGCGCATTGTGCACGAAGATGTGCCAGATCACTTGTTGGACAAACGCGTGATCCAACTTGATCTTGCGGGGATGATTGCTGGCACAAAGTATCGTGGTGAGTTTGAAGAGCGTCTGAAGAAGGTCATGCAGGAACTGCAGGATCAAAAGAACGTTATTGTATTTATTGACGAGTTGCATTTACTAGTTGGTGCTGGTGCGGCCGAAGGCGCACTTGATGCTGCTAATATCTTAAAACCCGCCTTGGCACGTGGTGAGCTGCACCTGATCGGCGCAACGACACTAGACGAATATCGTAAACACATTGAAAAAGACACCGCATTGGAACGTCGCCTGCAGTCAATCGTGGTACCCGAACCGAAGCTAAAAGACACGATTGCAATCTTAAAGGGTTTGCGTAGTCATTATGAAGCCCATCATGGGGTCAGTATGAGCGATGAGTTACTGGAGGATGCTGTGTATATGGCGGATCGCTATGTGAGTGAGCGTTTTATGCCCGACAAGGCAATTGACGTTATTGACGAGGCGGCGGCACTGGTCCGCGTCAAATCGGGTCGTAAACCAAGTAAGTTACGCGATTACGTTAAGCAGCTGAAGAACCTGAACGAAAAGATGGAAGAGGCTGTTACTGCCGAAGATTACGAGCGAGCAGCACTGTACAAAACGCGAATCAGTCAAATTTCATCACGGCTAGACGAGACCCGAGCGGCATTCGAGAAAAAGACACCGATTGTTCTGACCGATGATGACGTAGCGCATGCCATTGCGACCATGACAGGTATTCCCGTTAAGCGTGTCCAAAAATCTGAAGCCAAGATGCTACGCAATTTGGAAAAACATTTGGGTAAATATATTATTGGCCAGCGCGAGGCAATCGAAAAAGTATCAAGTGCGATTCGTCGTAGCCGCAGCGGTGTCGCGAGTAGTAAGCGACCAATCGGATCATTTGTGTTTATGGGCCCAACGGGTGTTGGTAAAACCGAACTTGCGAAGGTAGTCGCACGGGAAGTATTTGGCAGCGAAGATGCGCTGATTAAAATTGACATGAGTGAATTTGGTGAGCGACATAATACCAGTCGCCTGTTGGGCGCACCGGCGGGGTATGTTGGGTACGAGGACGGCGGACAGTTGACTGACAAGATTAAGCGTCAACCGTACAGCGTCGTGTTATTTGATGAAATTGAGAAGGCACATCCAGAAGTCTTTCACTTGCTGTTACAGATCCTTGAAGACGGCACACTGACTGACGCCAAAGGTCACAAGGTCGACTTTACCAATGCGATCATTATTTTGACGAGCAATTTGGGAGCTGATCGTTTGATGAAAGAATCAAGCCTTGGGTTCCACACTGCCAACAAGACCGATCAGAAAAAGCTCGATCAAGTTCATGATGATAACGCGATCGCAACTAAGGAGGCTTTGAGTAAATTGATGAAGCCAGAACTGGTGAATCGTTTTGATGCGATTGTGACATTTAGGGCATTAACACGCAAAGAGATTGGCAAGATATTTGATAACCTGATTGAAGAACTGCAGCAGCGATTGGTCCGTAAGGGTGTTCATTTAGTTATTGCTGCATCGGCCAAGAAGCTTATTATTGATAATGGGTACGACGAAAAGATGGGTGCCCGCCCGCTGCGCCGTGCAATTCAGGATATGTTGGAGCACAAAATTGCTGATGGATTGCTGTCGGGTGCTTATGAAAAAGGAACGGTACTATCGATTAGTGCATTAAAGTCAGAGATTGTCGTCAATGTTACCCAAGAATCGTAACGTCACCGGAACGATCGTTAGCGGTATTGTTAGCGCTGCGCTGTTGATCGCTGCTGCGTGGGTGATCATTAACCGCCAGTATGTATCCGACCAAATCGGCGTATGGCTGTACAAACCAACGCCAGCTGTTGCTACCATTGCCGAGCGCTCTGGTATGGCCGGCCAGGGTAAGTTTTATTTTTACGCCAGTCAGCCCGCTGTTAATACTACTGATGAGTTTAACCAGAACTGTGCTCAGCAAGAAACGGGGAGTGCGATCCTGGGCTGTTACAGTAGCGGTCGAGTGTACATTTATGACGTGCCAAACACAGAGTTAGATGGAGTCGAGGAAGTCACTGCCGCTCACGAAACCCTGCACGCCGTATGGGAACGAATGAGTGACGCTGATAAAAAGACAGTTGGTACGCTTTTGGAAGCAGCATACAGTACGCTAAACGACCCGGCTCTTAATGAGCGGATGGCATATTATGAGCGTACCGAACCGGGCGAGCGCTTGAATGAGTTACACAGTATTTTAGGTACGGAGTATGCGGATGTTGGTACCGATTTAGAGGCACATTATAAGACTTACTTTGGCGATCGCAGTAAAGTCGTTGCCCTGCATGCGTCGTACCAGGCGGTCTTTGACAGGTTAAAGGCGCAGGCGACACAGATTGAGACCGACATGACGAGTTTAAAGGCGACGATTGATACACAGACGGCATCATACAACACGCAGGCGGCTGCCCTGAGCGCAGATGCGGCAGCACTTCAGACAAGTGCCGCGAGCGTCGATCGTACGAGCGCTGCGCAGGTGAATGCTTATAATGCCAAACGCCAGGCGCTTCTTAATCGTATAGCAGCGCTTGAATCATTACGTCAATCGATTAACGCGAACACTCAGGCATACAACGAAAAGGTAACGGCATATAACGCTCTGATTGTCAGCGCTAATGAATTATCGCAGAGTCTTGATAGTACGTTGGTTTCGGCGCCGAGTCTTTAGTCGGACCGATCGCTTGTACCATATGCTCCAAGAGGCCACTCTATGGGGAGCTGTCGCTCGCCCATGGCGTTTGGCTCGCCCTGACGGGGACATCCCCTTGTCGCATAGGTACAAGCGCTCGGCTTGCGCCTTATTGTAGGTGGTATAATATAACTAATGGTAAAATCGAGAACTCAGTTTATGTGTCAGAATTGCGGGACCAGTTATGGCAAGTGGACGGGCAAGTGTGAGAATTGTGGTGAGTGGAATACGCTAGTCGAGCAGGCAGCGGTCAGTCAGGGTAAATCAGTCGTTGCACGAGGCGCAAGTTCTGGACGCGTGCTGACACCGCAAACGATGCGCACGATTAGCAAAGAGGATAGTGTTAAACGATTAGCGACAGGCTTCGCTGATTTAGACGACGTGCTGGGCGGCGGGATACTGCCTGGTGGAGTGGTACTGATGGCTGGTCAACCGGGCATTGGTAAAAGTACTTTATTGTTACAGGTGACTGCCCATGTCGCTAAATCTGCCCCCGTGCTGTATGCCAGCGGTGAAGAGTCAGCCAGCCAAGTGAAATTACGGGCTGAACGTTTGGGCGCCGAAAAGAGTGAACAACTGAGCTTTGTCGCGAGCACTAGCGCTGATGATATCGCGGCCACGATTCGATCAGGGGCCTATAAGTTAGTTATCATCGACTCGATTCAGACATTGGCGCTTGATGAAATTACATCCGCACCGGGAACGGTCAGCCAGATTACTAACAGCAGTAATGTCATCATTCGCGCTGCCAAAGAAGCCGGTGCTGCCGTGGTATTGGTTGGACACGTGACCAAAGAAGGCAGTATCGCCGGGCCGAAAGTACTGGAACACCTAGTCGATGTCGTCCTACAGTTTGAAGGTGATCGCTATGGCGGGTTTAAGGTAGTACGTGCGGTGAAAAACCGTTTTGGCTCGACCAGCGAGGCGGCTATATTTGAAATGTACGAAGAAGGCTTGCGCCTTGTTGAAAACCCTTCAGCCGCGCTACTGGCCGAACGCCAAGATGCAGATGGGTCGGTCGTTTTGGCGACACTTGAAGGCACTCGGCCGCTCTTAGTTGAGATTCAGGCACTTGTAAATCCTACCAGTTTCGGATATCCTAAGCGTACTGCCTCGGGATTTGATCTGAACCGCCTCAATCTATTGATTGCTGTGCTGGAACGACGAACAAAATTGAATTTATCAGATAAAGATATCTACATAAACGTGGTGGGGGGTCTGAAGTTGAATGATCAAGCAGCTGATCTTGCAATTTGCATGGCAATAGCAAGTGCTGCCGCTGGACGGCGCATCGATGAAGGTGTCGTCGTGTTTGGTGAAGTTGGGCTGGGGGGCGAAATTCGTTCTGTAGCTCAGTCTGATCGTCGCATCCAAGAGGCAAAAAAGTTGGGCTTTACAAAGGCAATTGCGCCAAAAGCTCACGCAAAGAATACATTTATTAAGGGGGTCAGCGATCTGCGAAGTGCATTGATCGACTACCTACAAAAGTAAGGAAAAAAATGGAAATAATTATTATTGCCCTGCTGCTGGTTATCGCAGCTGAAGCAACCTATTTGGTTGCCGTCAACACAAAAAAATCAGTTAACAAAAAAGCTGGTCGTCCGATCTTTGTCGATACGTCAGTATTAATCGATGGGCGTATTATTGCCGTCGCCGAGTCGGGATTTGTTGGGAGCGATACGTTGTTTATCCCGCGCAGTGTCATCGGCGAGTTGCAGTATTTAGCCGACAATGCTGATACTGAAAAACGTGGACGTGCTCGTCATGGGCTTGACATTGTGTCTGAACTGCAAAAAATGCCCGACGTAAAAGTTGAAATCTTTCAAGATGGAAGCAAGGCTGAAGAAGGCGTTGACGAGCGGTTGCTGAAGCTTGCCAAGCAATACCGCGGTGCGATTTGTACCATTGATTACAATCTGAACAAAGTTGCACAAGTCGAGAATATCGTTGTCTTGAACGTCAACGATCTTGCAATGAGCCTGCGGATGGCGTATCTGCCTGGTGAAAAAATTATGTTGGAACTGACGCAAAAAGGCCAGGACGGTCACCAAGCCGTCGGTCATTTAACCGACGGAACCATGGTTGTTG
>CALMQN010000005.1 GCA_937872185.1 uncultured bacterium | reverse complement strand
TGCTCGTCCGCAGGCCGATACCCGCTTGATCAGATAGGCAACTATCTGGCTAGATAGATGATCATCCACGACAGAACCCGGCTTATCGGTGTACTGCCTATCAAAAAATCGCTCCCATGGGAGCGATTTTTTTGTAGTAAGGATATATCCAGTAGATGACTAGATAGTTTTAGCCGCTTTTGCCACTTCGGCAAATGCTTTTGGTTCACTGACTGCAAGTTCTGAAAGGACTTTGCGGTCAAGCTCGATGTTTGTTGCCTTTAGCCCCGCGATGAATTTGCCGTATGTCGTACCAAGTTCACGTGCAGCAGCGTTGATCCTGGTGATCCATAGACCACGAAGATCGCGCTTTTTGTTGCGACGGTCACGGTATGAATACTGCAAAGCACGGATAACGGCCTGCTTAGCAAGACGGTATGAACGCGTGCGGTTGTGCTGCATACCTTTGGCTAGTTTTAATACTTTTTTGTGCTTAGCACGTGCTGTGACGCCTCTTTTAACTCGCATGATTAAATTCCTAACGCTCGTTTAACGTTTTTAGCCATTGCACCTGTAACAAATGCAGTGGTGTTGATATTTCGCTTGCGGCTTTTGCTTTTCTTGGCAAGCATGTGGCCACCAAACGCGCGACGACGGGTCAATTTACCAGTACTGGTAATCTTGATCCGCTTAGCGGTTCCTTTGTGGGTCTTCATTTTTGGCATTATTTACTCCTTACTACAATGCTCAGATTGCGACCAGCCATCTGAGGCTTTTGCTCGACGATTGCATCATCTTCAAGTTGCGCAGCAATCCGTTCAATCATTTCGAATCCTAATTCTTGGTGTGCCATCTCGCGGCCACGAAAGAATATCAAAATCTTTACCTTGTGTCCGCCGGCCAGGAACTCACGAATTTTGCGTAGTTTGATGTCCAGATCGTTTGCGGCGATCTTTAGTCCCATACGCATTTGTTTCAGTTCTGCGGCTTTGGCGTTCTTGCGGCTTTTCTGTAGTTCTTTCATCTTCTGATACTGGTACTTACCCCAGTCGACGACTTTTACCACAGGAGGAGCTGCATTAGGTGAGATTTCAACGAGATCAAGTCCGGCCTCTTCGGCAACCTTTAGTGCTTCAGTGCGACTGAGGATGCCCAATTGGGCGCCATCAGGACCGATAACACGAAGTTGCTCTGCACGAATTTGCTCGTTGATACGAATTGATGTACTGATCGTTGATCTCCTTGTTGAGCGTGCTAACGCTTGAGCGTTTACTCGCTAGCTATTCTACCAGATTTACATCTGTAGTTCAACCCCATTAACTGCGGTACTGCAGGGCTTCGCTAATGTGTTCAGCCGTGACGTCGCTTTCGCCCGCAAGGTCGGCGATAGTACGCGCAACTTTGATGACTTTAAAGTAAGCCCGGGCGCTTAAGGAAAGCCGGTCGGCGGCTTGCGATAGGAGTTTTTTCGCATCAGGGGTTAGTGGAGCGTACTTATTTACTTCTTTGCTGGATAGAGAAGAGTTGTATTTTGTACTACTTTTGTATCTGTTGACCTGAATATCTGTTGCTAGATTGATAGATTTCTTTGCATTATTATGTTGTTCATAATTCAACGCTTGTAATGAAAGCAGGGTGTCGTTTGGCACGCGCGATACGTGGACGACCAGGTCAATGCGATCAAGCAACGGTCCCGATAGTCGTTGTTGGTATGCCAAAATCTGGGCACTTGAACACGTGCATTCTTTGGCGCTATCACCAAAATACCCACAAGGACAGGGGTTCATAGTGGCGACTAGCATAAAGTCAGCGGGGTATGTCACGTGGCCGTTGGCCCGACTGACGGCAATTTTCTTGTCCTCAAGGGGCTGACGGAGTGCTTCAAGCGTTGATCGGGGGTATTCGAGCAGTTCATCAAGAAAAAGTACGCCAAGGTGTGCGAGACTGATTTCGCCTGGTTTTGGACGATTACCACCACCGACAAGCGCTACGCGGCTGGCCGTGTGATGGGGCGAACGAAAGGGTCGCTTACTGACAATCGTATCGCCGGCTTCGCCTGCCAGGCTATGGAGCTTGGTGGTGGCGACTCGCTCGGCGTCTTTAAGGTCAGGTAACAGATTGACGAGTGCTTTCGCAAGCATCGTTTTACCGGCGCCTGGTGAGCCGCTCAGTAAAATGTTGTGATGACCGGCTGCAGCGATGATTAGCGCGCGCTTTGCCTGTGCCTGGCCGTAGACATCATCAAGGGCAGGGGAATTGACCTCTTGAACATCGTTGGTGCTATCGGTGGGGATAAAGGACGGCAGGACGGCCTCACCCTTCAAATGAAGGAAAAGCTGTTGAAGGGACGATAGCGCAATGATTTCGATGCCTTCAATCAAACTGGCTTGCTGTGCATTGTCCGCTGGGATATACAGTCGTTCATACCCTTGTTGCTTGGCAGTTTCGGCAATTGAGATGGCGCCTTTGATAGGGCGGAGTGTTCCGTCAAGCGCCAATTCACCGGCAAAAATTGCTCCCTGTAGTTCCTTTTGGCGTAGTTGACCACTGACGCACAGGATAGCTAACGCGATAGGGAGGTCATAGTGGGCGCCATCCTTGGGGAGCTCGGCAGGGGCCAGGTTGATAGTAATGCGCTTTTTGGGGAACTCTAGCAGCGAGTTAGTGATGGCGCTCCTGACGCGCTCTTTGGCCTCGTCGATGGCCTTATTACCGAGGCCAACGATCTGGAGCGTTGGCAGGCCGTTAGTGGCATCACTTTCGACCTCGATAAGTGAACCTTCAAACCCAATCGGTGCAACTGTCATGACACGAGCAACCATAAGTGCTATCAGTTAATCACGACTGGTATAAACGTGCAAATTATGGTACAATCAA
>CALMQN010000004.1 GCA_937872185.1 uncultured bacterium | reverse complement strand
TCGCTCCGGAGATAGGTTGAGCCGGCGCTCGTGTGGGCGCAGGCACATTTGCAGGGGTCGCATGTGGTTCATCGGGGCTCATATCTATAGATTCCTACTGGATTCTATTGTACAATACATTGGTAGCTACTACTATTGCGCTTGTGGTTTGGAGTACATTTGACATTTTATTTATTATTTTGTGCCGCGATGGTGGAATTGGTAGACACGCAAGACTCAAAATTTTGTGTTCGTAAGGACGTGCCGGTTCAAGTCCGGCTCGCGGTACCAAATAATATGTAAAACTAATTAATTGCGAGTGAGGCAGTAACAGCCTCGAGCGGCTTTGCCGGGTTCCATAGCCAGTAGGCACTTGCCTTCGCAGCGACGCTGCCGCGCCAGATAGTCATGGGGTTGTCCCAGGGCGTCGATGTGACGTCCCCGCCGCTTGCGACGAGCAGCTGGTCTTTGTGTAGGACCGTGACCGATACAGGGTACGTAATCGTGAATTTGTGGAGTGATTCGACCAGACTGGTCAGCTGCATGCTGAATGTGAGCACTTTGGGGTAATACACCATTTGAAATAATTTTTGTAATTGTGCGAACGATACGATCAGCAGGGTGTTCGGTCGCTCGACGATTGATTGACTGCTGTGTTTGATCAAATCAACCGCGTCGCGCGTGATAGTCAGTGGACCTGTATAATCACGCAGAAAATCTTCGTACACAATGGCCGTTTCGCTGTTACGGCCGGCGTCGCCAATCAGCAGCACGCCCGTTGCCCAACTTCCGATTGCTTTCATTTCAGTCAAACCATCGCGCGCCAGGCTGCCTGATGGATTGGTTGCACCAAATACGACGTCAGTCATCGTGGCCGGGATTGTCTTTCGCAACACGTCGGGCAGCAACACGCGGACATCCCCTACCCCGCAGCCAAGCGCTGTTTGATAGGCATCCGCGACACCAGCGAATCCCAATTTGTTGCCGCCAATAATCGCTAGTTTACCGGCATTCGTTTTTTGCTCGGGTTTTGACCATTCGATATCGGGGTACAGTGGTGCCGTGAGAGTTTGTTTGTGCCAGTAGGGATGCTCCATGGCTAGACTTTCAGTTCGATGCTGACGGGACAGTGATCCGAGCCCATGACATCGGCGTGGATTGAGGCGTGAGTGATGGCATTTTTTAGCGACGCGCTTGCAAGCCAATAATCAATGCGCCACCCAACATTACGCTGCCGAGCACCGCCCCATGCGGTCCACCAGGTATACGCGTCCAGCTGGTCAGGATGAAGTGTACGGAATGTATCAATAAAGCCAGCTTCGATTATGTTATCCATACCTTCGCGCTCTTCGACCGTAAAGCCAGGATTTTTTATGTTATCTTTTGGTCGTGCTAGGTCAATTTCAGTGTGTGCCACGTTTAAATCACCACAGGCGAGGACTGGTTTGGTTTTTTCAAGCTTTTTTAAATGGGCCAAGAATGCCTGGTCCCATTGTTTGTGGCGTAGATCAAGTCGCGTGAGGTCGCGTTTGCTGTTGGGGGTGTATACGGTGACCACCCAAAAATCATCGAACTCGGCTGAGATAACACGGCCTTCGCGCTCGGGATCGCCGTAGCTGTCAGCGGTCAGGCCGAACTTTTCTGCAATACCATCAGTGAACCCATTAATAACCGACTTTGGTTTTATCTTTGTAAAGATTGCAGTACCACTGTAGCCCGCTTTGTCGGCATCGTTCCATAACTCTTCGTATTCGGGCAGATCGATTTCTGCTTGGCCTTGCTTGGCCTTGGTTTCTTGCAGACACAAGATATCGGGCTGATGCTCGGCCACAAATGATTGAAGAGCGCCTTTATTGATGACGGCACGAACCCCGTTTACATTCCACGAATATAACTTCATGGTCTTATTATAATCTATGACAGGCTTTTTATAGCGCGCCCGGCTTCGCGTTCTTGGTCACGGCGTTTCATTGTTTCGCGTTTATCATAATTTTTCTTGCCCTTACCAAGCGCAATGACTACTTTGATAAAGCGACCACGTGTCAAAAGTTTTAGCGGGACGATGCTCATGCCGGCTTGTTTGCGAGCGTATAGATCATCGATTTGCTTGCGCTTCGCTAGCAGTTTACGCGGCGAAGTATCGATGGTGCGCGCACCTACTTTGTTTTTTTCGTTGATTTTCAGACTAAAACTGGCGTTATTCAGCCACAGTTCATCGTCGCGAACCGTGACGAAGGATCCTTTTAGTTGGATGTGCCCGTCGCGCGCAGCACGGGTTTCGGGGCCGGTAAGGGCGATGCCGACCACCAGGTCTTCGTCTAAGGCATAATCAAAAGAAGCGCGACGGTTAACGATCGCTTGCGGCTTTTTGACTGACTTCTTTTTGGTTGCCATGATACCCCAATTGTAACAGATTGATTACGTGAGTGAGCGCGCCAGGTCAAGCAGGATCTGTGCTGATTTTTCCCAAGACGATTGTTTGGTGTGGGCCTTGCCTTCGCTTGATAGTTTTTTGACCAGTTCGGGTGAGCTAAGCTGCTGCACCTTGTTCGCGAAATCTTTGGGATTATAAGGGTTAAAGTAGAGCGCGCCAGGGCCAGCAACTTCGTGAAAGACAGGTATCTCGCTGACAACAGCGGGGACACCAAGCGCCAACGCTTCGGCAATCGGCAACGCGTACCCTTCGTTCAAGCTAGCAGTGACCAAGACAGCGTTAGCGGCCAGTAAGTGCGCATATTGTTCGTCACTGACGCCTTCGTGGAAGATGATTTTGGCGCCAGTTGGAGCAAGTGATCTGAGCTGTGCTTTACGACCAGGCGAGATTCTACTGAGTAGATGCAGTGTGTGATCGGGCAGCCATTTCATACCTTCAATCAATGTTTCGACGTTTTTATATGGCATAAAGGCGCCCATATATATCAGGTTCTTTGGCCCGTCGTGGTTATGTCGGGGAGCTGATGCTAAAAAGCTTTTCAGATCGCGTGCCGCGTTTGGGATGACGGTAATGGCGCGCTTGGTCAGGCGAGCTTTCGCGATTTCGTTCTTGCTGGTCTGGCTGACGGTTGCAACGGCGTCAGCCCCGTTTAACAGCAAACGCTGCGGGCCATATGTCAGGTGGAATCCGTACCAGCCAGCGCGCACAATAGGATGCATGTTATGCGGCGGTGTCCGGTGATGGTAATAAATCATGTCGTGTAGCGTCAAAATCAATTTGAATGTGCGCCCGCTACTGCCCATCGTTTGCATCGGGCTAAACACGACATCGGGATTATAGGCATTCAGTATCCGCGCGGTCAGTGGCTCGCGCACAGACGTCGGTCGGTGGATGACGATGCACTGGGCATTTTTTGGCAAGAATGTTAGT
Source organism: uncultured bacterium (assembly GCA_937872185.1). Classification (GTDB taxonomy): domain Bacteria; phylum Patescibacteriota; class Saccharimonadia; order Saccharimonadales; family Saccharimonadaceae; genus UBA1547. The sequence continues at coordinate 16,681 of CALMQN010000004.1, read as the reverse complement.
TGTGCCGGGTCGCAAATAATAAAGGTGACAGGCGTCAGTTTTGCCAGCGCATTGCCCAGTTCGACGCTATAGCGACTAATCCCATCATGGAAGTCGGTTCGGATGTAGCGCGCATCAAAAAAAAGCTTCATATCTGTCGTCATTTTAGCATGATATAATGGCTGATATATGAAAATCCTCATTGCTGCGGATCTTAATTTTCCGGTCATTAACGGCGTCTCGACCTTTACCCGCAACCTTGCGCGGGGGCTTGCAAGTCGCGGGCACGAAGTGTTGGTGATTGCTCCCAGCCAGACGGGCAAACGCTATAAAGAAGTCGATGAAAACTATGTCGTGACGCGCACATTGTCGGTCCCCTTCCCCTTATATCAAAACATTCGCGTGTCGTTAAACCCCATGCGAGAAGTCAAAAAAATCATTAACGAATTTGAACCGGATGTTATCCATATCCAGATGTTAATGTGGATCGGTCAGGCCGCTATGAAGTATGGCAACAAGGTCGGTATTCCGATCGTGAGCACCAACCACGCTATGCCCGAAAACCTGATGGATAATCTGAAACTGCTGGCCCCACTCGCCCGCCCGATCAATTATATGTTGCGTGATTACGGTCGTCGCTTTCATTCTAAGGCTGATTTTGTGACCATGCCTACTCAGTCTGCAATCGATATGTTTAAAATCGCCGAGAAAATGACGGTCCCCATGCAGGCCGTATCGAATGGGATTGATTTAAGTCGCTTTACGACCGACCCAGCGCCCGCCAGTATTTACGAAAAATACTCATTACCGACGAACGTGCCCATCATTACCTATGTTGGTCGTACCGATGCCGAAAAGCACATTTCGGTGCTGGTGCGCGCATTCAAACAAGTCCTTGCACACAAGAAAGCACACTTGTTGATCGTTGGTGACGGAAGTGACGCTGATAATTTGAAATGGTTGGTGAAAAGCCTGAAAATAAAAAGCAATGTGACGTTCGCTGGCCGCGTGCCCGAAGAAGATCTGGCGCCGCTACATCAGGTTGGATATATTTTTGCCATGCCATCACCGATGGAGCTGCAGAGTATCGCAACGCTAGAGGCAATGGCAAGTGGCAAGCCAGTCGTGGCTGTCGATGCCGGTGCGCTGAGTGAACTATGCCAAAACGAGCGTAATGGATTTTTGTGCGAGCAAGATAACGACGAGCAAATTGCTGACGGCTTGACCAAGTTGTTATCAGACAAGGATCTGCACGACGCAATGAGTGCTGAGAGTTTGGCTATTGCTAAAACACATGACCTAACGCATACGTTAGAGCGTTTTGAAGAAATTTATACTGATTTAATAAACGCTTGAATAAGCAGCCCAACTTGTTTGGGCGTTTCGTAGTGCGTTAGATGTCCAACACCGTGGATAACTTCGAGTCTTGCGTTCGGAAACGTCTGCGCCATCAATTGCTGTTTTGCAACTGACGTGATTTCGTCTTTATCCCCTGCGATCAGTAGCGTCGGTACCACAATTTGTAAGCCAAATTCGTGGACAGTCCGAGTAGTTGATGTTTTGAACGCCTGCGACACAGATGTTGGGTTAGCGAAGCTGTTGAAGTGCGTATAATGCTGGTCATAGATATATGCGCGCACTTGTTTATCTTTGGTTTTGGTCATAACCAGCGTCATGATGGTGATGACGAATTTCGCCGATAGTAATCGCGTTGCCAAATTGTGTGGTAATTTTTTGCCGACCCAATAATACCCAAGCGTAATATAGGTGAGTAGCGTATTAATCCCTCGCTTGCCATGTGGCCCGATGGGGTTGACCAAGACCAGCTTGGTGATTGTTTTCGGGTAGCTGGCGGCGTACGCCGCGGCGATAATTGTGCCGAACGAATGCCCCAGCAGGACCGGAGGGTGTGCGAGCTCCAGGCTTTTAATGAAATCATGTACCCACTGAACGTAGTTTTCAACGGTATGTTCGTCGTCAAGTGCGCCAGCGATGCCGAAGCCCGGTAGGTCTGGAACGATGACGTGAAATCTATCAAGCTGCCTGGCGATCAGATCGAGCCCATGATGCGTTCCGCGAAAACCGTGGAGCATCACAATAACGGGCAGGTTTTTACCAACGTTATATGACCAATAAGGATGTGCCCCTGCGTGCTGTATGATATTCGACATTGATCCTACTATAACGAATTATTGGCATGTCAGCCAGGCGGCAGCTGTTTTAGAGACGTGATCCTAGGATCGTTTCGACGAAAATACGGGCATCGGACCGGATTGATGCCCCATCGTTGAAGGGGCCGCCTTGTCGCCAACGATTGTAGGCGTTAAATAACATCAACTCTTTTTGCTGGGTTTCTCCAATTTCATCAAGCACGTCGCAAAGGTCGTTGAGCAGATGCGTCATCTGCAGGTAGTTGGCAGATTCTTTGTCGACTTCGTCCAGGAGCCCGTTTTCTGGTGATTTTGGCACGCCCAGCGTAACGACGGGTCGAACGCCGAGTTCCCCACTGCCAGCGAGACGGGAAGGTTTCATGGCGATAGTATAAAACGAACACGAGGCTTTGTACAGTCGCTCTATCTGTTAACCCCAGTTAATGCTACACTTGTACAGTTATGATCGCCGATATTACCATAACTGAAAAATCATTTGGTCCCAAACTGTTAATGAGTGGGATTAGTTTTAGTATCGATGACGGCGAAAAAGTTGGCGTGATTGGCCGTAATGGCGTGGGCAAATCGACGCTATTTGGTATTTTGGCGGGCACCGACAAAGACTTTACCGGTGAGATTATTTTTAAACGTGGTACGGTTGTCGTCGCGACTGCGCAGGAACATCACGACATGGGCGATACAACTGTTTTGCAGTATGTGTTGCAGGGGCTGCCCGAATATACTGCGCTCAGTCATATCATCGAATCATATCCCCTCACAATGGGCGATGACATGAAATTGATTGACGAATACACGCAGGCATTGATGCGCTTTGACGACAAAGGATTTTATCAAATCGAAGAGCAGATCGAGCGTGAACTGGATAATTTTCAATTGCCGGGCGTGGCGCACCGTGCCTTCACTACCCTATCTGGTGGTCAAAAACGTTTGGTTGAAGTGGTTAAAGTGATGCACAGTGATGCGCATCTGGCGCTGGTTGACGAACCGACAAATCACATGGATTACATCGCAAAGGCGCAATATGTTGAGTGGATGAAGACGGCCCGTGAAGCGATGCTGGTGATCACCCACGACCGTGACGTATTGAATGAAGTCGATCGCATTATTGAGTTAAAAGACGGTTCCAGCGTTAGTTATAAGGGCAACTACGACGCCTATTTGAAGCAAAATGCCGTCAGTACTGGCACGCAGATGAATGATTTCGAGATGGTTGAAAAGCGCATCGTCAACCTGAAAGCAAAAGTAATTGATTATCAACGCCTGAAGGAAAAATCACGCAACCCAGGCACTATTCAAAAGTTCAAACGACTAGAGGAAACATCACGAAAAGAATTGGCAGAGCTGCAAGCCAAAGAGAAGCCGACGTTTTGGATTGATAAAGAATCGGCAGCTAATTTGAACTATAAGGTCGCCGCGCAGTACGACAAGTTTAAGGCCAAGAACATCCGTATGAATTTAAAAAACGAAGAATCACGCAGCAAGCATGTGCTGGTGAGCGCACGGAATGTGTCATTGGGATATGGCGACACACCGCTATTTAGTGGTGTTAACATTGACCTGCGCGAAGGCGAAGCTCTGGAGTTTCGAGGACGAAATGGTGCTGGTAAAACCACGCTGATTAAACGGCTATTAGGTGATACAACGCCGGTCTTGTTTGATGGTGAGTTATCACTTGATTCGCATGTACGCATTGGCGTGTACGAGCAAGAAGTCTCCCCTACCTATTTTGCGCTACCGCTTGAGGCTGCGATTGAAAAGATGTATTTGGACCGCAATCTATCAATCTCGACGACCAAGATCCGCAACCTGCTTAATGATTATTTATTTAATGAGGGCGACGGTAAAACACCGGTATCACGATTATCCGGTGGTCAGAAAGCGCGTTTTCAGTTGATTGCGATGCTGGCCAATGATCCACAGCTGCTGGTGCTGGATGAGCCGACAAACCACCTTGATCTTCCGAGTATCGAAGAGCTTGAAACAGCGCTTGGTAAATATGCTGGTGCGGTGATTTACGTGAGTCACGATGGGTATTTCCGCCAAGCTTTGGGTGGTGACGTGCTGCAAATCGGCGCAGTTTAAAGCTGCGGCATCGATGAACGTGGATCCATGATTCGATCGACGTAGCCTTGGACATCAAACGGCTGAATGTATCCACCATCACTGGCGATAACGTATATCTTTAATAATGTCTCTAAGGCGCGAATTCGTTCGGGATCGTTGCCTGCGTCAATGATGGCGTGCGATATAACCATTGGTGTCTGGTCGTCATCGCCCAGGTCGACGTTATCGACATCGGTTTGCGCGAGGATGCGCGCCGTTTCGCGCTCTGAATGTTTGAGAAAAGGGTATCGTTTACCACCGGCGGCGTGGCTGGCGATGCGGTTCAGCCCATAGGTCATATTGTCCATGAATAGTGGTGATGACAGGTCTTTCAACTGCTCGTACATGTGGGCACGATCTTTTAAATCGGGTCCTTTTTCAAGTGGCCCGTGGTCAAGCGGACGAAGCTGTGTTACTTTGGCAAGTTTCTCACCTTCGGGCACGGGGGCTCCTTTGTCCGAAATATCCGGACGATTACGAGGCAATCGGCTGAATGTCGTGTTTTTTAATAGCATCCTGGATTTTTGGTCGGTCAAACCCAAGGACTAAATCTCCACCAATATCAGTGACCGGGACACCGCTAAAAGTACCGCCATTTTTTGACATTAGTTCTTCGTAAGCGGCCTTATCGGCTTCGACGTCTTTCGCGACATAAGGAATACCGAGCTTGTCCAACCACTGCATCTCGGTGTGGCAGAATGCGCACCAGCTGGTGCTATAAATGGTGATCTGTGGTGCGGTGCTTGTCATATTGGTATTCCCCTTCTTGTTACTATACATTATACAGTAAATGAGCAAGATAGTATAGCGTATTGCCTATTACGTTTATGCTATACTTGACGGTGAAAGCACAAGGAGAAACCGTGACGTTATTCGTACGCGAACAGCCAGTCAGTCATCAGCACCTAAAACGTGCTGGGTTTGCGCTCCCTACGATTTTGATTGCATCAATTGTGATGCTGACAGTACTACTCGTATCGGTCAGTAGTACCTCGACGGTTCGAACGGCACTAAAAAGCCAGTATTATGAACAGCTGGCACAAGTTGCCGGCGAGGCCGGGATTGCCTATGCCGAAGCGTGTCTGAATGCAAACGCTAACGTCCCGCAGTGGAGCAACGGTTCACCACTCAAACCAAACACCGACTGTACGGGGACCGAAACGGTATCTTGCCCGACGACATCGACTAACGCGCTGTGTTCGGTTTCAAAGAATGGAAATGTGCGCAGTAGCTTTAGTCTTGGCGCACCGACGCTAGACAGTAACGGTAAGGCCCTGACGCTCCCCAATACGGGATATGTCGAGGTGCTTCGTAACTCCAACAGTCAGGTCTGGCGACGGTATGATCAAAAAGTGACGCAGTCGGCAGTTGTGCCGGATTTGTGTTCGGGTGCGGCGGGCAGTATCTATGGATGGAACAATGCACAGGTTCGTACCGGTGGCGGTGGCACGTCGTTCCCTGAACCATCTGCGCTTGCGATATCAATTACAAGTGCAGCGAGTACAAATCCAGGACCCATATATCTTCGTAAGGATTTTAGCATAACGGATGCGGGTAATTACGTCCTTAACTTCTTTACGAATGACGATGCTTTTGCCTATATTGATGGGTCATTGATCGATACGTCTACTGGTACTTACGACACAGACACTATCGCACTAGGCGCCGGTTGTCACACAATGTACGTTAAGATGGTCAACGATTCGATTGCTCAAACAGCAAGTATCATGAAGGCCTCCCTTGAAAAGGAGGGCGCCGCGACACCAATCATGGTTTCCGACACATCGTGGCGTGTTGCTGCTGGAGCAACTGTTCACTACTCGTCCCCTGCCTATTACGCTGACCCGGCGTCATGGACGGCCGTTCGTGATGTGAATGATGCCAACACGGCATCTACCAACACGTGGACGGCAGCAAGCGGTGATGCGTTCGCGCGCTTCCTGGCGACGACGCACAATAATACGGGCGGTAATTACCCCGCGACTTCGTATGCTTATTTTAGGGACAGTCGTGACATCGTCGTAACAGCGAATACGCCCGTGAAGATATCGTACCTGTGTGATGATGCTTGCAGTATATATATGGACGGTCAAGAAATCGCTGAAGGGACATGGAACGCGGTCTATAATTACACAACAACATTGACGCCTGGTGCTCACAGACTGGGCGTTAATTTGTATAACAATAGCTTAGGTGCATCTGGGTTTGCAGTCACCGTTCAACAGATCTCGAACAGCGCCATATTGACCCGAAGCGATAACAGATGGATGGCTGCTAACTTTTGGAACACCCCACTGACGGAATACTATTCGTATGATGACAGTTTTGTACCGAACCCTAACCTGATTACCGGTGTACTAGCGGATGCATTGATCGTCGCTGGTGGCGGTGGTGCTGGTGGTGGTGGTGCTGGTGGTGCTGGTGGTGGTGGTGGTGGTGGTGTTATTACGACTGAGCGCTTTTTAAGTTCAGCAGGGACCTACCCGATTGTTGTCGGTGCTGGTGGTGCGGGCGGTGCATCTTTCGGAGTGAGTGGATCAGGCTCTTCGGCGTTTGGCTTGGTCGCTGTGGGCGGAGGCTATGGCTCTACTGGCAGTGGAGCTGCGGGCGGAAGCGGAGGAGGAAGCGGTCGACTTGCCAGTACGACTATATATGTAGGAACGGGCATTGCCGGACAAGGTAGTAATGGCGGTAGCGCTGGCTTTAACTCAGGGCAGTACCCTAATTCCGGAGGCGGCGGAGCTTCGGGTCTTGGAGGGAGTGCTACCTCGGCAAGCCCCGGTACGTCGGGTGCGGGAGGTGTCGGTGTTATAAGTTATATTACGGGTAGCCTTGCCACATATGGTGGTGGTGGAGGTGGAGGTGGTGACTATGGTTGTAGCCGGAATCTTGCCCCCGGTGTAGGCGGGCCTGGCGGCGGAGGAAACGGTGGCGATAGCGTGAATGGTAATGGTGCTACTGCAACCGTAAACACAGGTGGCGGCGGTGGCGGTGCGACACAGCTTTCAACCTGTACCACTTCCGGTACTGCGGGCAATGGAGGCTCGGGCATAGTGGTTATACGTTATCCTGCAGGTAAGTTGACCGCAACTGGGGGTAACAGTATAACAACAGTTAATGGATATACAATTCATACCTTTACCTCGGGTGGCACCTTTACGGTAACCAGTATCCCATAGGTGGTATAGTTGCCTAGGCAAATCCCCTGTTCCCTGTTAAAATAAGTACTAGATATGACTCAGTCGCCTCGAGCTAACACCCAGACGACGAAGCAGCCACCATCGATGACCAATGCGGCCATTTTATTGCTTCTGACTGTTCTTGATACCACCTGGAGGGCATTTGTCCCGACGATCGGCGGTACGTTTTTAGGTGTTGGACTTGACGGCGTATTTGGTGTTGCGCCAATTATGACAATCATTATGATTATCGCTGGCTTTGCGACAAGTGCTCTACTGATTGCACTGCAGATTCGACGCGTCAGGAGTGGTCGATGAACACGTTCGGGGCACTTGATCTGCATATCAGCATTGCCGCCCAGGAAGTATTTGCTATTGGCCCCTTTCCTGTCACGAACGCGATGCTGACTGGTATTGCTGGGCTTATTATTACCATCGCCATTTTATTTTATGTTGGTGGCAAAGTTAAAAAAGGCAGATACAATCGTTTTGTCGGTCTGATTCAGTGGGTGTTTGAAGGCCTGTTGAAGTCGATAGATGACGTTATTCCTGACCGTGTTTTAGCACGCAAGATCACACCACTAGCAGTAACGATCTTCTTTTTTGTATTGTTTAGTTATTGGCTGAGTGTGCTGCCGGGGCTTGAGACAATTACGGTGGGCGGCGTGCCGATCTTGCGCAGCTTGACGGCAGACCTTAACTTCACGCTTGGTTTGGCGATCATTACGATCGTGACGGTGCAAATGTATGCTATTAAGCACTTGGGAATACTAGGTAATGCTAAGGGGTATTTTCGTAACCCGATCAGAGACCCGATTGGCGCATTTGAGGGTGCACTTGAACTGATCGGTGAGATTTCGCGCGGTACGGCACTGGCGCTCCGTTTGTTTGGCAACGCATTTGCCGGCGAAGTGCTGCTGATTGTTATTGCTGCGCTGACGAGTTATTTCGCGACTGTTGCACTCCCCTTTTTCATGGGCTTCGAACTCTTCATCGGATTCATCCAGGCATACGTGTTCTTTGTGCTCACCCTAATTTTTACCGCCTTGGCTGTTAGCCACGGTGACCATTCCGAATCTTCATCTGATCATTCTCTCGCTAAGCCCAAGAAGGCAAAGCTGGCCGGATGATATAATGAAGATAATTAAAACGAGAAATTAAGGAGAAAAACATGGAACAACTAGCATTTGGATTGACCTATGCGCTCCCTGCCCTGGGTGCTGCGATGGGTATTGGATTTATTGGCGCAGGTGCCCTGAACGCATTTGGTCGTAACCCTGAAAAATTAAGTGACATTCGAACATTGATGATTACTGCCATTGTCTTTGCCGACAGTTTGGCTATCATCGGTATCATTGTTGCCATTATTGCGAAGTTTTTGTAGGATTTGGACGATTAAGTAGCAATGAATACACTGACACAATTTGCCAACACCGAAGCCCCAAGCGGCGACGTGTTTAGTGCGCTCGGCATCAACTGGATGACGCTGATTTTTCAGATTGTCGCTTTTTTGCTGCTGGTCTGGTTGCTGGGCAAGTTTGTGTATCCGTGGCTGATTAAATCGGTTGATGAACGACAAGAAAAGATCGCTGCTGGGACAAAGGCCGCAGCTGAGGCGCAGGCCGCAGCAGTGGCGGCAGAGGCACGTATCGAGAAGCTGCTGAAGAAAGCGCGCGTTGAGGCAGCCGATATTGTCGCGACAGCCAAGCTAGAATCAGCTTCGGCACTGGCCGCAAGTGAAGAAAAGGCCAAAAAACGCGCAGATCAGATTGTGGCTGATGCCAAGGCAGACATTGAAAAAGAAGTCATCGGTGCCAAGAAAGCACTTCACAACGAAACGCTTGAACTGGTCGCACTTGCAACCACAAATGTAACAAGTAAACTGGTTGACGGTGCATCGAACGAGGCGCTCATTGCCGACGCTCTGAAGGCGGTCAAATAATGCCTGCACGTTTATCACGGCGCAAGGTGACCGAATATATCGCCGATCAGTTAATCGCGGGCACTCGTCACGATGATGTCATTCGTCAGCTGGCTGCCTATTTGATTGATACTCGCCGCACTAATGAGTTAGAGCTGATTGTTCGTGACATTGAATATGCTTTGTCAGAGCGTGGTGTCGTACTGGCGCATGTCACATCAGCCTTTGACCTTACTGAAACCACGAAGGCCGCAGTTCGTGACATGATCGCCAATCACACCAATGCTGAGACGATTTACCAAAAACAGCTGGTTGATCCCGATGTGATTGGTGGCATCAGAATTGATATCCCCAGCCGCAGCTTTGACAGCACTATCGCCCATCGCCTAAACACACTAATGAATTATAAGAAATAAGGAACATCATGCCAGAACTATCGATTACAGAATTATCCAAAGATTTACGCGCAGCGATTGCCAACTTAGAAGCAACCGTTGGTTTAGAAAGCGTTGGCGTGGTTGTTCGTGTTGGTGATGGTGTGGCATGGATTCATGGGCTGCGCGATGCCGGATACGGCGAAGTGCTGCAGATCGAAACAAAGACTGGCACGGTTGAGGCGTTTGCGCTGAATCTTATGGAAGACGAAATTGGTGCAGTGCTTTTGGGCACCGATGCTGAAGTATCGGCGGGTAATACGGTGCGCTTGAAGGGTACTGCCCTGCAGGTACCGGTTGGCCCGGAACTTTTAGGACGCGTGGTCGATCCGCTTGGTCGCCCGCTTGATGGCGCTGGCCCAATTAAAACAAAGCAGTTTGGTTTGGTTGAACGCGAAGCAATTGGCGTTATGGACCGCAAATCTGTGCACGAACCATTGATGACGGGCATCATGGCCATTGATGCTATGTTTCCGATTGGTCGTGGCCAGCGCGAGCTGATCATCGGCGACCGTCAGACAGGAAAGACTGCCCTGACGATTGACACGATGATTAACCAGGCACGTCAAAAAACTGGCGTGGTGAACGTGTATGTCGCTATTGGTCAAAAACTTTCCAAAGTTGCTCGTTTGGTTGACCGCTTGAAAGAAGAAGGCGTTATGGATCAAACGATTGTCGTTGCGACCAGCCCTTCTGACCCGGCCTCACTCCTTTATCTTGCGCCATATGCTGCAACTGCCATGGGTGAATATTTCCGCGACAACAAACAGCATGCGTTGATGATTTATGATGATCTGACTAAGCACGCGGTTGCCTATCGTCAAATGTCCTTGCTGCTTCGTCGTCCGCCGGGACGTGAGGCCTATCCTGGGGACGTATTTTATTTACACTCGCGCCTGCTGGAGCGTTCAGCAAAACTGAGTGACAAGTTAGGCGGTGGATCACTGACTGCCCTGCCGATTATCGAAACACAGGCTGGTGATATTAGCGCCTATATTCCGACAAACGTTATTTCCATCACAGACGGCCAGATCTTTCTGGAAACGGATTTGTTTTACCAAGGTATCCGCCCAGCAATCTCTGCGGGTCTTTCGGTCAGCCGTGTTGGTGGCGCAGCCCAAACCAAGGCTGTCAAATCGGTCAGTGGCAACTTGAAGCTCGGGTTATCACAATTTAGGGAGCTTGCTAGTTTTGCTCAGTTTGGGAGCGACCTGGACGAAGCAACGAAATCACAAATTGATCGCGGTCGTCGTTTGACTGAACTATTGAAACAGCCACAATATCAGCCTGCTGGTATTTGGGAACAGGTTGCCAGCATTTATGCTGTGACCAATGGACTTTTTGATAAGGTCGCTCCGTCTCATATTAAGGACGCACAAACCGCTTTGCTTACTCGTTTGTGGGCGGAACATAAAGACGCCATGCGGACGCTGAATGATGGTGATAAACCGACTGACGCGCAGATCAAAGCGATCGAGTCAGTTGCCAATCATGTCAGCATTGGGTTTGAGGATAAGTAGTACATGGCGTCAACTCAAATATTAAAATCGCGAATTCGCTCGGTGAAAAATACCAAGCAAATTACAAAAGCGATGCAATTAGTGGCTGCCAGTAAAATGCGCCGCGCGCAGGAAGCCACAAAGGCATCTGCCCAGTATGCGCTAGCGGCACGCGAACTTTTAACGGCACTATCCGGGCATACGTCGGTCGCTCATCACCCACTGTTTACAACACGCGAGGTAAAAACTCGACTGCTGATTGTTATTGCATCGGACAAAGGACTGGCCGGTGCTTATAACAGTAATATTGTGAAAGTATATACCGAGCAGTTGCAGTTGGATGATGATGCAGGTGTCAAGAATACGACCATTGCCATCGGCCGTAAGGCGGCGCAGTTTGTGGCGCGCATCAAAGACACCCAGGTACTGGGTGTGTATGAGGATTTACCTGATCGGCCTGACGGCCGTGAGCTGCACGCAATTTTAGACAGTGCGCGCTTAAAGTTTACTTCGGGCGAGGTTGATGCCGTTGACGTTATCTATACCAAGTTTGTGAGTACCGTGCTGCAAGTTCCCAGCATCCAACGCGTATTGCCGGCAGGCTTTGAACCTGCCAATGAACCTGGCGTTGCAAACGATGTGGCGTATGAACCGAGCACCGAAGAAGTGCTTGATGGTGTGGCGTATCGCCTGGTTGGAGCACAGATTTTTCAGGCACTGTTGGATGCACGCGCAAGCGAATATATGATGCGCATGGTGGCGATGAAGAACGCGACAGACAATGCAAACGATTTGGTTGATGACCTGACGCTTGAAATGAACAAAGCACGTCAAGGCGCCATTACCCAAGAGTTGGCAGAAATATCAGGTGGCGTGGAAGCGCTGAACGAATAAGGAGTTATGATGAGTAATTTACAAGGAAAAATTGTACAGGTAGTCGGCGTCGTCGTTGACGTTGAGTTTGAGGGTGGAAAGATCCCTGGCATTTACGATGCACTTCATATCCAGCGTGATAAAAGCGTGTTAACGCTTGAAGTTGCACAGCACCTGGACGAACGTACGGTCCGAGCCATTGCTATGGCGTCAACCGATGGCCTGAAGCGTGGCGATGTCGTGACGGACACGGGCGCACCGATCAGTGTTCCGGTTGGTGAAGAGACGCAGGGACGCATGTTTAACGTGGTTGGCGACGCTATCGACGGCAAGCCTGCGCCAAAAGGCAAGCGATCATCAATTCACCGTGCCGCCCCCCCACTGTCTGAACAATCAAACAAAACCGAAATTTTAGAGACCGGCATTAAAGTGGTCGACCTGATCGCTCCGGTCATGAAAGGTGGCAAGGTTGGATTGTTCGCTGGTGCTGGTGTCGGTAAGACGGTGCTGATTACGGAACTGATTAACAATATTGCCAAATTTCACAGTGGCAACTCGGTGTTTGCTGGTGTTGGTGAGCGTACTCGTGAAGGCAATGATCTGTATTATGAAATGGAAGAAGCTGGCGTGCTGGCAAAGACCAGTCTGGTCTTTGGCCAGATGAACGAACCGCCCGGAGCGCGTCTTCGCGTTGCACTATCTGGCCTTGCTATGGCCGAAACCTTCCGCGATGAAGGTAAGGACGTACTGTTATTTATCGATAATATTTATCGCTACACACAGGCCGGCGCCGAGGTGTCTGCCCTACTTGGTCGTTTGCCATCTGCCGTTGGATATCAACCAAACCTACAGCAAGAAATGGGCGCCCTGCAGGAACGTATTACTAGTACCAAAAAAGGATCGATTACGTCTGTACAGGCCGTGTATGTTCCAGCCGATGATTTGACTGACCCTGCGCCAGCCACAACCTTTGCGCACCTTGACGCGACGATCGTTATGAATCGTTCGCTGACCGAAATTGGTATCTATCCTGCCGTTGACGTGCTAGACAGCAACAGCACCAGCCTTGACCCAGAAATCGTTGGTGACGAACATTACCGCGTGGCACGTGAAGTGCAGCGGGTGTTGCAGCAGTATAAAGAGCTGCAGGACATCATTGCAATCCTGGGTATGGAAGAATTGTCGGATGACCAGAAGCAAACGGTTGCACGTGCACGTCGCATCCAACGCTATCTTTCGCAGCCATTCTTTGTCGCTGAAAAGTTTACCGGCAATCCAGGGACATATGTCAAACGCGAAGACACGATTCGTGATTTCAGCGATATCTTGGCGGGCAAATATGACGATAAACCCGAAGACTGGTTTTATATGGTCAACGGTACATTGGCGGATAAAAAAGACTAATGAACTTGCTGCTTATCACGCTGCTGGGGATTAAGATTGATCAGGAAGTATACGAACTGATCATTCCAACCAGTAGCGGTGAGATCGGTGTGTTCCCGGGTCACGAACCACTCGTCACATTGGCGGTGCCCGGTGCTATTCGAGTACGATATAAAAAGGAAGATCCCGACACTGACCTGGAGTACTTTGCCATTAGTGGCGGTGTAATTGAAATATCGCAGAAAACGGTTCGTGTGTTGGTTGACGAAGCCGATCATGGCGACGATATTATCGAAGCCGAATCAAAGGCCGCACTTGCCCGCGCCATCGAAATGCGCGATAAAGCCACCGACCAAGTTGAACTTGCCAAAGCCCGTGAATTGGTCGACCGTCACTCCGTTCGATTGAAGGTTGCTGAGCTGAGGCGGCACCGAAGGTTCTAGGTTGGCCCCTGCTTTACTGTACAAGGCGCTGCCTTGCGGCCCTACCGACATCTGCAGCAGCCCAGGTGAGCACTCCATAAAAAAGTCAGGGTAATTCGTCGTGGGCTCGTCCATTTTTGATTAATTAATCAAAAATAAAAATGGACCGATCCCTTTAGGGTCGTTCCACGGCGACTGACTTTTTATGGAGTGATGACATGGCGCAGCGAAGCCGTCGAGGAGTTTTTGTTTCTTTTTACGATTAAAAAGAAAGAAGACATTTGTTACTTTGGCAAAAGTAAGGATTTGGCTCCCAGCCATAAACAGGCCGCTAAGGTATAATAGATACAGAGTATGAGTAGTTCGCCGAATTCAAAATTGAAATTTCCTAAGCATTTTTTGTGGGGCGCGGCGACAGCCGCACACCAGGTTGAAGGCGGCAATCACAATCAGTGGACCGTGTGGGAATTAGAGAATGCCAAGGCATTGGCTGCACAGGCAGAATATCAACTGGATGATCTGCAAAGCTGGGACCGCATAAAGCATGAAGCCAAAAATCCCAGCAGTTATGTGTCGGGCGAGGCAGTCGATCACTATGGGCGATATGAAGAAGATTTTGACATGTTGGGTCACATGAATATGAACGCGTATCGCTTTAGCGTGGAGTGGTCGCGGATCGAACCGGAACAGGGCGCGTGGAACGCAGAGGCCGTGATGCATTACAAGGACAAGCTGGCGTCGCTGAAACGTCGCAACATTGAACCAATTGTGACACTGTTTCACTTTACGATGCCTGTTTGGTTTTCCGAACTAGGTGGGTTTGAGAAGCGATCGAACGTCAAACATTTCATTCGTTTTGCCGAAAAGGTTGTTAGTGAATTGGGTCCGACCGTGCGGTTTATTATCACCATTAATGAACCCGACGTGTATTCGTTCGCGACGTATCACATGGGTATGTGGCCGCCGGCAACGCGTAGTAAGTTTAAGCTGTGGCGGGTGATTAATAACTTGGCGTATGCACATCGCCAGGCGTATAAAGCGATCCACAAGTTGGGTGGTCGGCACAAAATCTCGATTGCTAAAAACTCGGTGTATTTTTATGCCGGGGATGATTCGTGGTTAAGCCGGACCAGTGCGGCCATCGCCCAGTATTTGCAGGATGACTATTTGCTTAAGAAGGTGATTAAGCACACCGATTTTCTAGGCATTAATTATTATATGTCCCAGCGGATATACGGATATCGTATTCATAATCCAGAGTTACCCGTCACAGACCTGGAGTGGAGCTTTGCACCGGGGGATATTCAGTATGTATTGGAGCGATTGTACGCAAAATATAAGAAGCCTATTATTATCACCGAAAATGGGCTGGCCGATGCGACTGATGAAAGTCGTCAGAAATGGATTACCAAGACAATTGTGGGCATGCAGGCGGCCATGGAGAATGGTGTTGATCTGCAGGGTTATATTCACTGGAGCTTGCTAGATAATTTTGAATGGTCATACGGTATTTGGCCGCGATTTGGGCTGGCAGCGGTTGATTATGCGTCGGGCAAACGGTCTTTGCGCCCCAGCGCGCGCTGGTTCGGCCGTGTTATAAAAAACATACGTGGATTATAGTAGGAATGATGGACGACGCATTTGATAAAAATCATATAAAGATTGCCGTGATCGGTGGGGGAACGGGCAGTTTTACGCTCCTTTCATCACTGAAGGAACATACATCAGACATTGCCGCGTTGGTGAATATGGCCGATGACGGTTCGAGCACGGGCGTACTCCGGGACGAACTGGGCGTTTTACCGCCGGGAGATATCCGACAATGTTTAGTCGCTCTGTCGCGCGAACCGCGTGTGCGAGATTTGTTTAATTATCGTTTTGAAGAAGGCAGCCTGAAGGGCCATGCATTTGGGAATTTGTTCCTTGCCGCCCTAGAAAAAATGACCGGAAATTTTGCCGAAGGAGTGGAACTGGCAAGTGACGTTTTGAATATTGTCGGAACAGTCGAGCCAATTACACTGACAAATGTTCATCTGGCGATGCAGGGAAGCAATGACGAAGTGATAAGGGGTGAATTTGTTATTACTGACACAGATTTCAAAAATAAGCGACCGAAGATGTGGCTAGAGCCTGCGGCAATAGCGAATCCAAAAGCACTCGCTGCGATTTCGCAGGCCGACATGGTTATCATTGCTCCGGGCAATTTGTACGGCAGCATTGCCCCAGCGTTGATTGTCCCCGGCGTAGGTGAGGCTTTACAGAAGACCGACGCCTTCTGCGTATACGTCAGCAACTTAGTGACAAAACCTGGGCAGACTGACGGATATATGGTTACTGATTTTGCTGATGAAATCGAACGCTTAGCGGGAGGCCAGTTCCTTGATGGTGTGCTGTTTAATACTGAGCAACCGAGTGACGATTTGTTACATAGATATGCCAAAGAAGGCGAGTTGCGCGTTGAGTATGACAGTGAATTGTTGAATAATGCGACATATATTGCAGCCGGTGCCGATTTGATTGCAGGTAAGCTGTGGAAGAATATCAACAAAACTGATCCAATTAGCGCACATCGAACACTGATTCGTCATGATTCGGATGCGACAGCCAAAGCGTTGATTGAACTATATGAGTCATATGGATCAAAACGATGAGTAGCGTCGTCGACACATTTTTCGCGATCGACTTTGACCGTTGTTTATCGGATACACCAAAACTTG
>CALMQN010000003.1 GCA_937872185.1 uncultured bacterium | reverse complement strand
CTTGCATGTGTTAGGCACGCCGCCAGCGTTCATCCTGAGCCAGGATCAAACTCTCCATAAAAGTGTTTCTGTTTCAAAACACAAGACTCTCATAAACATTGACGATGATAGAACCTATCTAAAAGATAGATTCTTAATTTGCACTACTAAATTGTCAAAGTTCTGTTTTATCTGTACCAACTCCACGTTGTTTCGCTTCCTACAAATCAATATAGTCGCGACCAGACTTAAACAATCATACTCTAGTGAGAGGCTCCCAGTCAAGGGTATTTTTGTCTAAGTTGTCGCTAAAAAAACAACTGTACCAAGGACGGCTCCAAAAAGCGCGCCAACGACGACTTCGGGCAACGTATGGCCTTTGGCAACACGGGGAATAATCGCCTTACTTTTAGTCTCTTTTATCAGCTGAATAACGGCCGCGCCTTGCTCGCCCGACGAACGTCGAACGCGCACTGCGTCGTGTGCCACAATCAGCACAAACAACGTCGCCACGCCAAACAGCCCCGATAACGGCCCGTCGATCAGCAATATCACCGTCCATAGTGCCATTGACGTCGCGACATGCGAACTGGGCATTCCACCAGATATAAATACCTGCTGCTTAAAGCCCAGTTGCGTGCCACGAATCAGCGCAATAATGTACTTTACCAAGTGCGCAGCCGTCCAGGTCACCACGATTGCCCATATGTATGGTGATATTTGGTCTAGCATCTTATGCTACTGCCTCTTCATCGTCTTCTTCATCAGCCACTTGTTCGGGCATCAGACCGAGTGACGCGACTTTGTCGCCTTCGCTCATGCGCATAATGCGAACACCCTGCGTTGTACGTCCCAATGTTGGAATATCCTTCAGACCAACACGAATCGCTTGTCCCTTGTTCGATATCAACAGGACTTCGCTGGCGTCTTGTTCAAGCGTTCGGACCGCAATGATTGGGCCGGTCTTGGCGGTCACGACTGCGGCTTTAATACCGACACCACCGCGCTTGTGTGATGGGAAATTCGATACCTTGGTTGCCTTGCCGTATCCGTTTTCACTAATCACTAGCAGGCTGCGATCATCGTTATCAACAATATCCATACCAACTACCTGGTCGTTTGGCCGCAGGCGAACACCGCGCACACCACGAGCGCTACGGCCCATTGGACGTGCGTCTTTTTCACCAAAGCGGATGGCCTGACCAGCAGATGTTGATACGATCACGTCGTTCTCGCCGGTCGTCTTTTGAATCCAGCGCAGTTCGTCGCCTTCGTCCAGTTTGATCGCAATCAGACCGTTGGTGCGTATGTTAGCGTAATCCTTCAGCGGCGTCTTTTTGATCGTTCCCTTGATAGTTGCCATAAACAGATATCCATCGTCTTTGGCGTCCTTTTCGTGGCGAATAATCGACGTAATGCGCTCTTCAGGCTGTAGGTTCAGCAGGTTGACCGCTGCAACACCCTTAGCGGCCAGACTGGCAGCGGGCACTTCATACGCTTTCAATCGGAAAATACGACCCTTGTTGGTAAAGAACAACAGGTAATCATGAGTACTGGCTGGGACCAACTGGTCAATCACGTCCAATTCCTTGGTCGTCATACCACGCTTGCCCTTACCACCACGATGCTGCCTTCGATATTCGCTGACTAGTGTTCGTTTAATATAGTTTTCAGTCGTCAGCAAGATCACCGATTCTTCTTCTGGAATCAACTCTTCATCGCTAAACTTACCCAGTTCGCTATTAATCATCTTCGAACGACGATCATCGCCGTACTTTTCTTTCATTTCCAACAGTTCATCTTTGATGATGCGCAGAATTTCTTTCTCGTCAGACAAAATCGCTTCCAATTTGCCAATCAATATCAACAGCTCAGCAAGTTCTGATTCGATCTTGTCGCGCTCCAGCCCCGTCAAACGACGTAGTTGCATCGCCAAAATCGCTTGGGCCTGAATTTCAGACAAACCAAATT
>CALMQN010000002.1 GCA_937872185.1 uncultured bacterium | reverse complement strand
GCGACGATATGTGGGGCTGTATGAAAAATAAAACAGAAATACGCGTAGAGGTGGGTAGTGTCGCAAGTACGCATATGTCGGGTGTTGGTTACTATACGCAACAATTAACCGACGCCCTTGCACTCTACCCCGGAACAACCGTACGGGCTTCATACTACAACTTTTTAGGACGCCAGCCCCGACCGACGTTTGATAACCACGTCATCGTTGAGGAGAACTCTTTGTTCCCCCTTAGAATCTACGCAAAACTACAAAGCCATAAGCTTGCATTACCCTTTGATCTTCTATCTAAGCCTGTCGATCTTACTATCCACACAAACTATGCCCGCTGGCCAACTGTTCGTTCAAGATATGTGGCGACCGCCATCTACGACCTCACCTTCATCCACTACCCTGAGCTTATCGAGAAAAATAACCTCCCCCACCTTCAGAGGGTCGTTCCCAGAGCAATCAAAAGCAGCGATTTACTTATCACTGATTCAGAGGCCGTAAAAACGGAGCTTATACAGTCGTACGCTGTCAGCCCGGACAAGATTATCGTAACGCCTATTCCGCCGAGTGATCAGTTTTTTAAGGAAAATAGCGCTGACATCCATACACGCTATAACATCCCAACAAAGAAATATATTCTTTTCCTTGGTACAGTCGAGCCTCGCAAGAACCTACCTATTCTTATTGAGGCTTACGCAAAACTTGATAGTGCTTTAACGAACGAGTACAGCCTCGTCATTGCCGGCGGTTCTGGCTGGAAAAGTGAGAGAACGCAGTTGGCTATTAAGACGGCACAGGAAAAGGGCTTGTCTGTTATTCAAACTGGCTATGTTGACAACGCGGATAAGTCGGCACTATACCAAAAGGCTAGCCTGTTTGTCATGCCCTCGCTTTACGAGGGTTTTGGTATGCCAATCCTAGAGGCATTTGCAAGCCATACGCCTGTCATCGCAAGCGACATACCAGTGCTGCACGAGGCAGGAGGACAAGGCGCGCTATACTTCAGGCCCGATAGCGCCGAGGAGCTGAAGAATGCCGTTGTATCTGTTCTGGGTGACAGCAAACTCCAAAGTAAAATGCTTAACCTGGCTACAAAACATCTTAAGTCCTTCTCTTGGGCGGATAATGCAAAGCTTATCGTGGATGCAATAAAGATGCTCGATGACAGCAAAGGGGCTACATGAGAAAAGAGGTTATTATTACGGGCGTTAACGGTTTTGTCGGTGGCCACCTGGCGCAGTTATTGCACGATAAAGGCTATACGGTGCGTGGTATCGGGCGCGAGCCAAAGGAAAATGAGAACATTACCGGGCTGCTTGATGCATATTCGTCTGCCGACTTACTGGATGCGGCGTCCCTCGCATCGCTCAACATGGGTAGTGCCTCCGCCATTATCCACCTGGCAGGTCTGGCATCGGTCGCGGATAGCTTTAAATACCCAGATAAGTACAAGGTCGACAATCGTACCATGGCAGATAATCTGTTGACATCCGCTAAAGTCCAGGGCTTTACGGGGCGAGCGGTTATCATCAGCACGGGAGCTGTTTATGACGCGACGCAGCCCATGCCACTATCAGAACAATCCTTAACATCTGGAAACTCGCCGTACAGTATTGGTAAGCTTGCGACTGAAACGGTCACCTTATCGCACAAGCATAGTGGTATGGACATTGTGATTGCACGACCGTTTAACCATATCGGCCCCGGCCAAGGCTCGGGCTTCTTACTATCTGATTTATATGAACAAATTGTTAGCGCCAAACAAAGCGGCGCCACCACAATCGGCATCGGCAACCTATCATCGCGACGTGACTATACGGATGTCCGGGACATTGTCGTGGCATACGAACTGTTGGCAAACAGTCCTCGACTAGACCATGACATCTATAATATTGCGTCGGGCAACAGTTATTCGAGCCAGGAGGTACTTGATATGCTGCAGGGGGCGATGCATACTCACCTGCAACCCATCATTGACCAGTCAAAATTTAGACCAACCGATGCTGCAGAAATTATTGGTGACGCCAACCGGATAAAAAACGAGCTTGGCTGGGTGCCAAGCATACCGCTTTCAAAGACTATCGCCGATTATGTATCGTCTAAAGATTAGTTTGTTTTTGATTCAAGTTCAAGGTCGTGTGCGACCATCAGTTTGACTAGGCCGGGGAAGTCGACTTTGCGCTTCCAGCCCAGTTCGGTCTCTGCCTTTGTTGAGTCGCCCAACAGCACGTCAACTTCTGCCGGGCGCATAAAGGCGGGGTTTTGTTTGACGTATGGCTTCCAGTCATCGATACCGATTTCTTTAAATGCCAGGGTCAAAAACTCTTCAATCGAGTGTGATTCACCGGTTGCCAACACATAATCTTTCGGCTCGTCCTGCTGCAGCATCAACCACATTCCTTCAACGTAATCACCGGCGTATCCCCAGTCACGTTGCGGCCACAAATCACCCAGCACGATGTGATCTTGTTTGCCCAGTTTAATACGTGCAACGGCATTACTTATCTTGCGAGTCACAAACTCAAGCCCGCGTCGCTCACCTTCGTGGTTAAACAAGATGCCGGATAGGGCAAACATGCCATAACTTTCACGGTAGTTCTTGGTAATCCAATACCCGTACATCTTGGCAACGCCGTATGGGCTGCGTGGATGAAACGTCGCTTCTTCGGTATATCCCTTTTCGGGTCGGTTGTATTCAAGCCCGCCGTACATCTCGGATGTTGATGCCTGATAAAAACGTACTTTATTTTCGGGATCGGTCAGACGGATTGCCTCCAGCATATTCAGCACACCCTTACCTGTTACGTCACTGGTCAGCATGGGGTCTTTAAACGAATAGCCCACGTGGCTGATCGCACCCAAGTTATAGACTTCGTCGGGCTTCGACTGCTGCATGGCGCGGATCAGCGATGACTGATCTGTCAGGTCGGCCTCGATCAACGTCACATAGGGATATTCTTCTTCAGTCTCTTTCCGGCGTGGGTTATGTTGCCCGCGGATGATACCATATACGTCATATCCCTTTTCGTGTAGCAGCTTGGCCAGATGACCACCATCTTGTCCGGTAATTCCGGTAATAAGTGCACTCTTCTTCTGATCA
>CALMQN010000001.1 GCA_937872185.1 uncultured bacterium | reverse complement strand
TGGGCGGCAATATCGCTGTAGTGCGGCCAGGCGCAGCCTCGACAGACCCTATTTCCAGCCTGACCGACGTCAAGCCACATCGCGACTTTGCCGCCAGCACCCTGACCGAATACGATTTAAGCCTGATCAAGCAACTGGATCATGTCCAATACGCCGCACCCTTGATGATCCTCGGCGGATCGGTCAAAGCCGATACAACCGCCCCTGATTCGACACCAATTGTGGCATCAACGCCTGACCTGGCCATTATTAGTGGACTGGAAATACGCGATGGCCAGTTTTTGGATGACTCGATTAGTCCTGATACGGCAGTTATCGGCACGCAGTTGTCAGTTAATATTTTTGGCACCGAGCAAGCAATCGGCAAGACACTTACCGCCCGTGGCAAAACATTTACGGTCATCGGCGTTTTGAAGCGCATGGATGATCCCATCAATTACAATTCAATCGATTTCGACAACGCGGTCATTATTAATCTAGTCAGCGGCAAACAACTCAATCAAGGGCTCTCCCAGATCCAGCAAATCAATATTCGCAGCGATTCTGTCGCCAATCTTAACCAAACCATCATCGACAGCAACAAAAAGCTATTAGAAAGCCACAGGGGCGAAAATGACTTTTCGATTCTGAGTGGTGATCAAATTTCGCAGCCTACCAGCCAACTGTTTTATGCCATTGCAGGCGTCACAGCAGCCGTTGCCGCCATATCGTTGCTGGTCGGCGGCATTGGCATTATGAACATCATGTTAGTCAGCGTAGCTGAACGAACCCGCGAGATCGGTATCCGAAAAGCACTGGGTGCCAGCAATAGCGACATCGCAGCACAATTTTTGATCGAATCACTCGCAATCGGGATTGGTGGCGGCATCAGTGGCTTCTTACTTGGCTATGCCCTGGCATTTGCCATCAGTACGTTCCTAACGTTCGACCCCATCCTTAATTGGCAAATCGCAGCCGTTGCCCTGGGTATATCACTCGTCATGGGCACATTCTTTGGCCTATACCCTGCCATCCGCGCCGCACGAAAAGACCCGATCGATTCACTGCGCGAATACCGTTAAATCTTTATAGAAGAAT